>MVJJ01000079.1 GCA_003266145.1 Methanosphaera sp. SHI613 | reverse complement strand
TAATATTCGCATCATTAGTTGTAGATTTAACTCTGCCAATGGTAGTATGCATTTTAATATTGAGTATTTTCTTCCATCTAGGGGCAAATATATTGGCTTATTCTATACATCTTAAGGATGTATGGTATTGAGATTTCGATATTCTCATTTTTTCTTATTTTATTTTTATTGTTGATATCTACTTAAGAGTGTATGATATGTGTATATAAATGTAAAAGTGTGACATATGTGTAATTTAGCAATAGGGTGGATGTGGAAAAACATCCTGGATTATTCTCATGCTGTTGTACATTATTATAAGTAATAGTGATTAGATCATTCTTTATTTCTGAATAACCTCGGATATAACATGGCCTAATTTAATACTTTTGTGTAACCAATTTGCTCGAGCTGTATATCTTGGTAAATATTTTTTCATCACAATCACTTTTTTTACATTTCTGTAAGTTTAATTTATACTTTTCATTATATAAGTTTATGTTTTTCATGTGTTTTATTTTATGTTTTCCATAAAGTTCATTACTGTTTTAATCTAGTTTCCAAATTATCACGGTTATTTCTTTTTCATCTGATTAATTGTAGTTAAATTCACTTATTTATAATGGGATGAGGAGAGGTTGCTTCAATGTAAACATTTTCTAGACATACACACGCATTGATTTGATAATTAAAAAAATCTCATAATGTGTATTGTGAAAAAATTATCAATGTAATGAACTCAGGATATGGAGTGGAATGAAGGACTATCAAGCAAAAAAATGTACATGACTATAACAAAAGCAGTATCTCACTTACTACATCTGATTTAACAGTTACTACAGGGATTAATCACATTCACTGCTACAATAACAGGCAGTGACAAAGAATTTTATTATATTATTCTTCAAATTAATGTTAAGATAATTAAGGATGTTAAGAAAGTTAATGTTTCTATTGGTGTTAAGGATGTGGATTTGGTATAATTGGAGTATTGTGCTTATGCTGACTTTACTGGTGATAAAATATATCAATAAAAGTATTAGAAGTGTGTAATTTTGGAATGGACTGAATGTGGAACAATATGTGGTTTATTATTGTGTTGTTGTGATTATCCTATGAAATAGTAAATTATTATTGTATATTTATCA
Organism: Methanosphaera sp. SHI613; assembly: GCA_003266145.1. Taxonomy (GTDB): domain Archaea; phylum Methanobacteriota; class Methanobacteria; order Methanobacteriales; family Methanobacteriaceae; genus Methanosphaera. The sequence continues at coordinate 8,883 of MVJJ01000079.1, read as the reverse complement.
TATAAACGGGCATGCCCTAATTTATAATACTTTTTGGGTATCAATTTGAGTATATGATGTTAGGAAACTGACATTCACCTGTTCTCTAGAAGGGATGGGGGAGTAACATCCAACTTATCCAACGCTATTTAATAACTGGATATCCATACATATTTCATCAATATACATCTGTACACATCCTATGGTAGGACTAACATTCAATGAATCACCAGTTAAATAATCATTTAAACTGGTAATATTTAATCCTAAATTGCATGCAGCCTTCTTGCATATTGGAGCATCCGCATAGTTTGTAATAATAACATCATCCAGCTTGCTGTGCTCATGTACTTTTTTTAATGCATTCGTTATTTGATTGATTTGCTCCTTTTCAACATGTCTTGCGATGTTATTTATTTCTTCATCAGTCAACATATCCAAATCAGCACAGATGACTCTGGCAAGCCGTCGTTTACATGAATCAATTGACGTGTCCTCATTATCACTTGTACTGCAGGTGTATTCTTCTTCTTTAATGTTGCCAAGTATATGATGTACATCTGCCGTGGTTGAAAACAATTCACTGCTGACAGTTGCTTTTTCATCTCTTATAGGTATCTTATTTGTTATCGTAGCAACGTTTGTTCTAAGCATTCCGGTATAAACTAATTCTCCACTGCATAATCTTTCCAAATCACTATGGCCTCTCGCGGATTCTATCGAATTTTTAATGGGTATGATGTCCGTGGTTGTAGTTCCCATATCCATGAATATACAATCGCTGCTTATTTTTGATATCATGTGACTCGTAGCAATCCAATTGGCAGCTGCAGCATCCAATGGATTATTTTTAACATATTTGAAATCTTTCAACCCATTAAATGTAACGAATTTCACAATGGAATCTTTAAAAACATTCATTACTTTACTGGTTATGTCGAATACTCCCTCTTTTTTTGATGTGTATCCATCGGCTAATTCGGCAGTTGTTGTCGCGATTACAACGTCTATCCTGTAATCCTTTTTGAAGTTATGCAAACATTCTTCAAGTTGATCTTTTTTTTCCCACATTGGAAGATACTCCTTTGCCGAGTTTATAAGTGTAGCTTTATTGTCTTTTATCCTGTAAATGCAACAGTCCGTATTTGCTCCACCGATGTCCAATCCCATTATTATAAATTCATTTTTCATTAAAAAAATCTCCTTTATCATTCAATTTGATGCTTTTTAGTTTATGATTTGAAATCATGCTATCTATTAGGTATTTCGTCAGATTCCTGTTTGATATGTTATGCAGTACAATATATGGCGTTGTAATCCGGGAGTTTACCTCCACAAAGTAAATTTTATCATCAGATATGATATAATCGATTCCTACAAATCCCTTTAGACCTGGTATGGATTTGATGATTTTCACGGATATGTCCTTGATTTGTTTTTCCAAAGGATGATCTATTGGACAAATGCAACCGGTGTATGAGAGGTTGTTGTCGTTTTCTTTGATTATCTGTGAATTTATGCTTAGGATATTTATCTCATCGTTTGCAGTTATTGCACTGATGCTTATTGGAGTTCCCTGAATGTATTCTTGTATTAGCATCTTTTCTATTTTATTATTTTTGTATTCGGTTATTATTTGTTTGATGTTATCTTTATTTGTATGGTATATGTAGTTGCTTGATGTGTAATTATCTGGTTTACATACAACATCATTCTTATTGATTTTGTCGTCGAGTAAATCATGGTCATAATAGGAGGTGTCAATAATTATGGAGGGTATCTTCAATATGTCATCAGGTGTTTTTTGATATGTCAAGTATTTGCTGGAACATGTGTATGATGCGTCACTATTTGACGTCAATAATTTAACGTTCTTCTGTTCAAGAATCTTCGTAATTTTATATTGAATCAGATTATCCTCGGGGGCGACAAATAGTGAATAATCATATCCTGATGCATTCTTATCAAGCCACGTTAGCAGGTCTTCATCAAGGACAATCCTATTTGATTTTTCTATATGTTCAATATCCAAATTTTTCATCAACAGATAATCAACATCATAATTGTTATCCTCTTCCAAGTCTTCCAGTATGCTTTTTAAAATTCCAAAGCCTTCTGATATTAAATTGGAATTGTCAACACACGTTGAATATTCAAAAATTAATAGTTTCATAAGTATACACAAAAAAAGTAGTTAGTATATATTTCCAATCGCTTGGAAATTAATACCTTTTTCTCTGAATTCATCTGCATCCAATATAGGTCTTGTTGAAATAATGAATTTGTTCACAAGCATATCAGCCTTCAAATCTCTATACAGGTCATGATCTGTCATTAATACGACACAATCACATTTAAGTGCTTCTTCATAGTCAATTGAATCAACACCATAACCTTCTATTATCTCATCTGCAACGTATGGATCGTTTACATGAACGTCAAAATCATGCTCCTTAAGCAAGTCTATTAATTTTATGCTAGGTGTTTCACGTATATCATCTACATTGCCCTTATATGCCATTCCTAAAATGGCAATGGAATAATTGTCCTTATCCTCCTTATATTTGAGTATAAGTTCCAGAACATGCTCCGGCATGTAATTATTGATTGACCTTGAAGCATCCAGAAGTCTTGTCTTCACACCATATTTCTTACCCAATTCTATTAAGAAATACGGATCAACTGGAATACAATGGCCGCCAACACCCGGACCGGGGGTATGGATATTAACCCTTGGATGATAGTTGGCTGAATTTATTACCTCATTAACGTCTACATTAATTTTCTCACATAACAATGCAAATTCATTTGCCAGTGCAATATTCACATCCCTATAAGTATTTTCCATTAGTTTAACCATTTCCGCACTGGTCATATTCTTAACGATAATTATGTCTCCTTCTGTAATGTAGGAATATAATTGACTTGCTATTTGAGCACTTTTTTTATCATATCCACCTACTATACGGGTATTATGGGTCATCTCATACAATGTATTGTTTGGAAGAGCTCTTTCGGGGCTGTATGCTAAATAAAAATCTTCACCACATTTTAATTCTGATTTTTCCAATATGTCCTTGACAATATTTATCCCGGTTTCCGGAGGAACAGTACTTTCAATAATGACAAGGTTGCCTTTAGCAAGTCCTTTCGAAATGCTTTCACATGCAGAAATTACATATGACAAATCAGCATTGTTGTTATTATCAATTGGTGTAGGTACGATTACGATAAGAATGTCTGCTATCTTGGCCGCTTCTTCCAGGTCTGCAGTTGCCTTTAATTTACCGTTTTTTACAACCTTTTCAACTAATTCATCAAGTCCCGGCTCTTTAAATGAACATATCCCCTTGTTAATTCGTTCAACATTTTCAGCATTAACATCTGCCCCAATAACCTCCAAGTCATTATCTGCTAGAATGGCTGCTGTTGGAAGACCGATATGGCCTAAACCGTATATGGCAATTTTTTTATCATCTAAATACATTGTACTATACTCCTTACTTAAACCAATAGTCCATCTTTTATTCAACTATTGATTATACTCCTATAATAACATTTTAGTTAAAGTATTATTTATTTTTATTAATAATTCTCTAATTGGCCTAAAGTTCAGTTGTCAATAGAGAATTTTCTAACTATTATGTCCTTATCCTTTAGACATAACTTATCATCTATATACATAGGACTTCCATTGTCAAATACCTGTTCAATCATATGACCCCTGTTAAGTGATTCATATTCTTTCACGGTTACATCATCTGGCACATGTTTCATGTAATAACCCTTGAAGTCTGTAATATCATTTGCACTTGTGATATTCAATGAGTTTTCATCATAATACTTCTTGATGATATTATAAATTTTTGATGAGGAAGTACCATCACCATATGGGTTGACAGCATTGCTCATCCTATCATAAACATCTTTATTATCCAATACCCAACTGATGTTTCTGCTAATCTCCTCACTTGTGGTGCCCGCTAATATATTGGCGCCTGCACTAATTGTTTCAGGCCTTTCCGTATTGTATCGTAGGGTGATGCATGGGATGTTTAATGTTATCGCTTCCTCCTGCAATCCACCGGAATCAGTTAATATCAATTTACTGTTTGATATCATATATAAGAAATCAAGATAACCTAAGGGTTTTGTGATTTGTATATTGTCACATTCGACTAGCTTATCGTATAAATCAAGGTTTACCAAAGATTTTTTTGTATGGGGATGTACTGGGAAAACAATGTTCTCATCAATCTCCACCAGTGCGTCGACAATGTTTCTTAACCTATCGGGATTATCAACATTTTCAGCCCGGTGCATAGTCAATGCAATATACTCATCAAATAAAATGTCATCTTTAATGGTTGAATTTTCTAAAGCTATGTCCTTATGTCTGAAACAAGCATCCACTATGGTATTTCCCGTTATATAAATGTCCTTATGATTAAATCCTTCATTTTGGAGGTTGATTGCTGTTTCCTCTGTAGGAACGAAGAACAATTTGGAACAGTTATCAGCTAGAATTCTGTTTGTCTCTTCGGGCATGTTCTTATCAAATGATCTAAGTCCTGATTCAACATGTCCCACAGGAATCTTTAATTTGTTGGCGGCTAAACTACCTGCAAGCACGGCATTAGTATCTCCCTGAACAAGCACGATATCCACATTTTCCTTACTTAAAATTTCCTCCAATTCTGAGATGATAATACTGATTTGTTTCAACGCGGTATTTGATCCGATACCTATATTATAATCAGGTAACTGGAGTTTCAAATCTATAAAAAATTGTTTCGACATCTCAATATCATAATGCTGACCGGTATGAATGAGTACACACTCTGAATTGTTCTTTTTTATCTCATCAATAACCGGTGCCATCTTAATAATCTCTGGCCTAGTTCCAAGAATAACAGCTATCTTCATATTAATCTCCACTTAATAATTTAATTAGAACATTATCTGCTTGTTTATAATGTTCATATGAAAGGCATTGTTCATATAATACTTTAACTAACTTCTCTTTGGCATAGTCATATTCCTTAAATTTTATGTTTTTGTACTGCATATCACTTAAAATCAATCCTTTTGCGGGAGCGGGTGTTAGTCGAATGTATGGTCTTTGTTCTATCGGTTTGAACAGTTCATTAATGACTTCTACTTCAAATTCTCCACGTGCAATTTTAAGTATCGCGGTAATCATCTTACGAACCATATTCCATAAGAAACTTTTACCAACAACAGTGAATATCAAATTGTTTCCATTTTTTTCAACGGACATATCATATATTTCACGGTTAGGGTTCTTCTCATTCTTCTTAGAAAAGTTTCTGAAGTTATGTTCACCAATGAATAACTTAAGGGTATCCTCGATTTTATCCATATCAATATCATCAAACGAATCAATTGGCTGAACATAAGTGTATGTTCTGAATTCTGGAAATCTAACCTTAAAACCATAGGGAACACGAGCTTCACCAATGATCTTTATATCATCTGGTAACAATCCATTGATTTTATTTACGTAAACGTCTCCATCGGTTATGAATGAAATCACATTTCCCGTTGAATGAACGCCTTTATCGGTTCTTCCTGCCACGGAATAATGTGCCTTCCATGTGTCTTCCATAAGTTCACACTCTTTAAGTGCCTTGAGGATTTCGCCCTCAACGGTTCTGTAATTTGGTTGTCTTTGATATCCATGAAAATCAGTACCAATGTATGCAATTTTTAATGCCACTCTTCTCAATTTAATACAAACCTTTCATTATTTAAAAATATATATGTATTTACGTAACTATAACTTTTAAGATTTATCATGATAATTAGTTAAAAACTTAAGCGATGACCATAATAACTAATAATATAATACACTAAAGAAAAAAGGTTTGATAATATGATAATAATACCTGCAGTTGACATAAAGAATGGAAAATGTGTACAGTTAGTTCAAGGAGAACCTGGTACCGAACAGGTAATAATAGACAATCCTGCTGATGTAGCGGTAAAATGGATAAATAAGGGAGCCAAAAGATTGCACATAGTTGATTTGGATGGTGCGTTAGGTAGTGGCGAAAATATTAATATAGTTAAAGAAATAGTTGAAAAATCAACAGTTCCAACACAGATGGGTGGAGGAATACGTTCAATCGATGATGCTCGTAAGTTACTAGATGTGGGTATTGATATGGTAATTATCGGTACGATGGCTATAGAAAACCCGGATATTGTGGAACAATTGTCTTCTGAGTATTCCAAAGAAAGGATATGCGTATCGTTAGACAGTAAGGACAATAAGGTGGTAACACATGGTTGGACCAAATATACCGATAAAACACCACTTGAATATGCAAAGATATTTGAACAAAAAGGTGCGGGTTCCATACTTTTTACAAATGTTGATGTTGAAGGATTATTGAATGGAATAAATTTGGATGCAGCTGAAAATCTCATATCCAACATAGATATACCTGTAATATATTCTGGGGGAATAACATCCGCTGAGGATATCAGAAAGCTTAAGCAAATCAATACGGATTATGTCGTAATAGGATCTGCATTATATAAGGGACTAATAGAATTTGAAGACTTACTTGAATATCAGGATTAGATGATAATGTCGTATACATTTGAGTTATTGGTTTAATCATCTTTTTATTTTTTTTAATTATATTATAACATGGGGGAATAATTATTAAAGTGATGGCAACAGGTACATTTGATATCATTCATCCAGGTCATGGATTTTATTTGGAAAAGGCAAAGAAGTTGGGTGGAAAAGATTCCGTTTTAATGGTCGTGATAGCAACTGATAAAACGGTTGAAAAACACAAAAGAGTGCCTATAATGAGTCAAGAACAAAGGTTGGAGATGATTAAGCTATTAAAACCGGTTGATGAGGCATATATTGGATCAGAAGATGATCCGTTTAAGATTGTTAGGGAAAAGTCTCCTGATATCATAGCAATTGGTCCTGATCAGGACTTTAACGTTGATGGTCTGCAGGAAAAATTATCAAATATGGGCTTGAACATTAAGGTTGTTAAAATAACTGATTATAAAAAGTTTGAATTGGATAGCAGCTGTAAAATCATAAAGAAAATAAAAAATACTCACTTTTCAAAAAAAGTATTTGATGAATGTCACTGAGGATAATTATTTTCCACATTAAATAACTTTTTTAACTATTTGCCTGTTATTGTACAACGATATCATTTTTTTAAGGTTTTTAATTTTATTCTTATGAAATAAACAATCATTTCAAGTAAATTGCCCATTATTATTTTTTTGCTGGCATTCATTGATTAACAAAATTAATATAGTATTTTATATATAACTATTAATAGTATAATTTTTTTAGATAAATCAGAGGAGGTCAAATTATGGTGGCAAAACAATATTATGATATCTTATTAAAAATCACTGATGTAATGGAAGAAAAAGGTGGAGGAATAATTTATATTCGCAATGAACCGGACTGCTACACAATAGGTACACGCTATTACGATGAAGAAATTGCTAAATATTTGGATGATAATGTGGACAACTGGTCTGGTGAAGAATCCACCCTTAAAAAGAAATCTAAAAAACGATCTAAAAAACAAGATAAAATCGAAGAATTATATTACTTATGGAAAATAACATTTGATGAATAATATTCATTAACTATTTTTTTCACAACTTTTATTTTTACTATTTTTTAATACATCTTTTTTTATGATATTTTAATTTTGATTAAATATTCAATTGATTTTCATGGCTAAATTATAAATAATTCTTATTTCAAATTATTAATTATATTACTAATGTGATTTTTATGATGGAGGATATATATGAAAAATCATTGAATGATGATTTAACACCTAAAGATGCATTGAATTTGGTCCAAAATGCAAATCCGTTTGAAATATTTGATACCGCGGATAAGTTACGTCAGGATATTGTCGGTGATACTGTTACCTATGTCGTAAATAAGGCTATAGATATAACAGATGAATGTATCATAGGGTGTAAGTTCTGTTCATTTAGAAATTATGAAAACTATTTTATGACCAATGAGGAAATATTGGACAGTATTTCTCAGGCCAAATCCGTGGGTGCAACAGAGATTTGTTTATTCGGGGGAATAAATAAAAAGATGGATGTGGAATATTATTCTAATCTAATCAAAACAATTAAGGATAACTATGATATCAAACTACATGCATTGTCACCTGCAGAAGTATATCAAACTGCATTGAACTCTGATATGGATACAATCGACGTATTGAAAAGATTAAAGGAAGCAGGTATGGATACCATGACAGGGGCATCCGCTGAAATCCTTGTGGATTCAATCAGAAATCAAATCTGTCCACATAAATTAAACACAGATGAGTGGGTAAGAGTAATCAAAGAGGCACATACACTTAATATTCCCACAACATCGACCATAATGTATGGCAGTATAGAAAGTTGGGCTGACAGAATAGAACATATCTTCCTAATCAAGCAGATACAGGAAGAAACAGGTGGATTTACTGAGTTCGTGCCGATGACATTCCTCGGAGAAAATAATGAATTGGGAAAGATTGCTAATGGTGCTACGGGTATGGAAGATTTGATGATGCATGCAATATCACGTATAATCCTATCAAAAACGCTACCTAACATTCAGGTTTCATGGGTAAAATTGGGTCTTAGGATGACTCAGGTAGCACTTAATTGTGGTGCAAATGATATTGGGGGCACTATGATTGAAGATAAGATATCAACTGCTGCAGGTGGAGGCTTTGGAGGATATTTGCCTGTAGATAAAATGAAAGAATTGATATTGGATATTGATCGGATACCTCAGGAAAGAAGCACTACCTATGAATATTTATAGGCTGCCCCTTAATCTCCCTATCTTATTTTTTTGAATTT
>MVJJ01000046.1 GCA_003266145.1 Methanosphaera sp. SHI613 | reverse complement strand
GTTGGACAGACTGTCACATTTACGGTTAAGGTAAATACCGATGCTTCAAAAGTTGTAATCAAAGTAAACGGTAAAAGCTTAAAAGATGCTAACGGTAAGGTTATCTATGCTAAAGTGGTTGATGGAATTGCAACAATCCAATATACAATTCCTGAAAACATGAAGGCTAAGGAATATAACTTGACTGCAGTATCATTAGGCTCTGAAAGATTAACCGCTGAACAGAAACTAACCATTACAGAATAATTTAATTTATGGGATAATAATAAAAGTTATCCCTATTATTCCTTTTTTTGATAATTTTTCACTGAATTAATTAATCATATAATTCTTAGGTAACATCTTTTTTTTCATGCTAATTTTTTATTAATATATTTGAATTATTTGTCTGTGATATATTTTCTCATTTAATATGGTACAATATTTCATTGAAGTCATAGGACAGTAAAGGTAAATATGCATCACTAATATATTATCTAATAGAATAAGGTGAAATCATGATAATCTATTTTTCTGCAACAGGAAACAACAAATACCTCTCACAGCGCATAGCAGCAGAGGATGAGCAAATAATATCCATAATCAAATGTATGAACGAAGAAGTCTATGACATAAAGGTGCCACGTGGTGAGTCACTGGGAATAATAGTGCCCACCTACTTCTGGGGATTACCTTCAATGGTGGATGAGTTCTTCTCCAATACAAACATCAACGTCGATGATGACTCATATGTTTATGCTATAGCCAGTTACGGTACGACCAGCGGTAACGCATTGGGAAAAATAAAAGGCCACCTTGATAAGAATGGCGTTAAGTTAAACGCACAGTATACTGTAAAGATGCCTGATACGTGGACGGTATTTTTCGACTTAAGCAACCAGGAAGAGGTAGACAAGCAAACAAGTTATGTAAAAAAACAGTTGGATGTTATAATTCCAAGTATAAGAAACAAAGAAAGCACATCTGTTGGAGCTAACATTTTCTACAGGATATCTTCAATCTTCTCAGACTTGATGTATGAAAACTCAAGAAAGACAAAACACCTGCACGTACTTGACAGTTGCACAGGCTGCATGTTATGTGCAACGGACTGTCCGATAAATGCAATCACTATCATGGAGGATAAGCCGGTCTGGACTAAGGATAAGTGTGTCATGTGCTTAAGGTGTCTTCATAGATGTCCGGCTTTTGCCATACAATATGATGATAAGACCCAGTCTCATGGACAATACACTAACCGCAATGTAACAGAATTTGACTGATAAAAAATAAATGCTTCTTTTGTCCATGGAACAAATTCCTATTTATTATTTCATTAATCTTTTTTCCATAGTTTTATCACAGCTGTATTACCCTCCTTTTATATATTTTTTAAAAAGTCTTTTATAACTTGAATTATAAAGTTAATAATTATTATTAAATAATTTATCCATAATTAATCGAGGTTTTTTATGAATATTAAATATAAGAATATCTGCTTATTCCTATTTATCCTCGTGGTATTTCTTGGATTAACTGCCGTATCGGCACAAAACCAGGATGATTCTGAGGATATACAGGATAAAATCGTGGATGCAGATATAAATAAAGTAAATTATGAAAATACAAATCAAAATATTATTAAAGATACAACTAACGTTGTGAATGAAGTTTCACAGCTAGATGAAGCTAAGGATATACAGACAACAGTGGATGTTTCAAAGCAAAGTCCTAAAAATATTAAGACGGCATCAAAAACACCGGTAACATATAACATCATCGTCAGAAACAATCTAGTCGATAACACGACATTTGACGTGGCCGTTATAAACGCCAACAATAACAAGGCCATAGCAGGAAGTAATCTGAAGATAAGACTACCTGATGACACGGTTCTAAATACAAAAACCAACTCTACAGGCTATTCAAGAGTATCAGTCAATCTGCCAAGCGGCAACAACACAGTGAATATCGACTACGCAGGAAATGCAACTTACCAATCATACAATTATGATCTGGTACTTGAGATATTCAAAAGCAACGTCAATATGAGTGTAGCTATTATCAAGGAAGATATCGGTAGGGCCAATATTTCAGTAAACCTGAAGGATGCAAATACCATTAATCCTATATCAAATGCCAATATTGGTGTAAGAATATCTGATGGACGTGTAGTTTCAATGAAAACCGATAAAAACGGTAATGGATTCATATCCATTGACTTGAATGCGGGTGATAATTTCGTCAACATAACTTTCGACGGTAACTACAGGTACAACCCTGCAAAAGCATCAACCAACCTATATATCCCAACACCAAAAAGGATAGTTCAATATGCGGTTACGTTAAACAGTTTATACGTTGGAAATACTTCAATAAGTATTAAGTTAACTGATTATAATAACAGCAAAGTTTTAGCAAATACACCATTCAAATTCAAGGTGGCAGGCGGTAAGACATACAATGCAAAAACTGACAAAAACGGTGTTGCAACCATAAAATTGGATGAAAAGGTGGCAAAACACTATGCAAACATAACCTATGACGGAAATGCCACATACAATAACAGGACCGAAACCATAAACTTCACAATAATAAAAAGAGTAAGTGACATAAACTACACGGTAATAAATAATTCAAACACATATCAGCTACGGGCAGTACTCAAGGACCTGGTACTAAACAGGACAATAGCCAATCAGGATATAATCATAACACTACCGGACAATACAAAAATCACCAAAAGAACAGACAACAATGGAGCGGTAACATATAACATCCCAATGAACATCCAAACACAGTTATACAAACTTGAATACAAGGGAAATGACAACCTGACCAACGTAACAAAGACCGTAACGGTAACAGTTCCACAGCCAAAACAGCCCGTAAACCTCAACGTCAACGTAACAAGTAACATCTACCAGAATGATTCAATGATACTCACATTAACCGACCAAAAGACAAACAAGCCAATAGCAAATGCCAACCTAATAGTAAAGATAAACAATAAAGAAACCACCTACAAAACAAACAACAAGGGACAGATAACAATCCGGCCAGGATTAAACATCGGTACAAACAACATCCAGGTACGATACGATGGAAGTGACAAATACCAGAACTTCGCCACGACAATACCTATAAACATCACAAAAAGACCAACAAACATGACAACCAAAATACTGCTATCATCAAAGCCAGTACTCAACCTAACACTTGCAGATATGATAACCAAAAAACCACTCTCAAATGCGGACATATCAGTCATACACCCACAAAAGACCATACAACTAAAAACAGACAACAATGGAAAAATAATCCAGGCACTTGATTTGCCAGCAGGAAAGACAAAACTCGTAATCAAATATCCCGGAAACTCATCACAGCAGGCTGTAACATCAACGACCGCTACATTCACAATACCTGGAAAAACAAACAACAAGACAAATACAATAATAACACTAAATGATACAAGAGTACTTGTAGGAGACAAGATTACACTCAAGGCAAGCGTATCAGATCTTGATGACAAGAAAATAAACACAGGATACGTAAACTTCAAATACAACAACACAATCATCAAGGACATTAACACGGGAAGCACTAACATCCCGGTAAAAAACGGAGAAGCAACAATAACCTTCAACGCATTAAACCATTGGAGAAATTCAAACATAAAAATACAGGCAGATTACCTGGAAAACACGGCATACAACCCATCAACAACAAAGGCAAACCTGGCCGTTGCACTCAGAACAGCAATCATAACAGTCACGACAACACCGTCAACATCCAAGATGGATGAAAAGATAACATTCACTGCAACACTCAAGGATACGGTAGACATAAACGATGGAGTCGTACTCTTTAAGGTAAACGGTCTAACTGTCAAGGACTCAAACAACAACACCATACTAGTAAACGTAAAAAACAACAAGGCAACACTGGAATTTACCATACCTGACGGATGGAGTGCAAGATCATTCAAGCTTACCGCGGTATACTCACATAGAAACTATAAACGAGCAGAAAACAAGACCTACTTCAACCTTACAAAGACACAGACACACTTCAACATAACATCCATCACAGCAAACAAAAACGCTAACCTGATGATTAAGGCAAAACTCTTGGATGCACATAGCCACAACGTACTTGGTGTAAACACGATAGCAGTAAAAATAAACGGGCAGACATTAAAGGATGACCAGAACAAGTCAGTCTTCTTTGACGTGGTAAATGGTACTGTGAATCTAAACATTAAGTTACCTGCCAAGTACTCAAATTCAACAAAAATCAACGTCATGCTTGTAACAGGTGACAGGGTCGCTTATCTTGGAAGTAGATATAATACCACGATTGCCGTTAAAAACTAGCAAATATATATTATGTGAAGTTTCACATGATAACATTCTTTTTCTTATTTATTTTTTAAAAAAAAACAGTGTTACTCTATACTTCAGATTATATTTAAATTACTATTTAAAAAAGATTGGGTTTAGGTGGGGGTGAGTTTCTTCTTGTTTGTGATGATATCATAATTTTCAATAAGCTCATCAATCCTTCCATCACCGTTCAGGAAGTAATCGAATATGAACAGTACCATTTCATTCATTATTTCAAGCTTCTCCTCTGGGCTGAAGCGTTCATCGGAGTAGTCAAACTTCAGCTGCTGGTTATACTTTTCTATATCATCCTTGATAAACTGTTGTCTGATGTCCTCTTTGAGGTCTTCTGTGATAATCTTATCGAGTATATCCTGAATATCATGGGATAGTTCATGGCCATAGATGAAGTACTGCTTGGAGTGTTCCACGTCAATCTGCAGCTGCATCAGAAGCTGTAGAAACGGTATAAAATTCTGGTATTCAGGTGGAGTGAATCTTCCCTCTATAATATATGATATGTACTCTGTTGCCGCCCTGTTTTCTATTGAATTGTTAAGCATGAACATGATAAATGACTGAATGATGTACTCATCGTGTATATTGAGCGATTGTTTTATAATCTGTTCAAATAACTCGGCATATATCTGATGTACCAGTTCATGGATAATCGTCGTTATCTGAAGAGCCTCTGGCAGACTATCATTGATGTATAGCTTATTGTGTATATAATATCCCTGAAGGTCGGTATCATTATCTACAACTATCTGTGCATACTGGCTTGCAATCTTCTTAACCTTCTCAAGGGTAGTGTCAGTTTGCTTTAGTTTAAGGTGCATTATGCCGGACTTGTAAATGTTTTCTCTGATTTTATCATATTCTTTAACTGAAAACTTGTTTTTGTAGATGATATTCATGTTTTCCTCGTTGATGAATTTTCTGAACTTTTTTTCCAACTTCTTTTCTTCACTCATCATATACACATCACTATTATAAGTTATTTTATAATTTGTCGGTTCCGTTATATAAAATTTAATGAAAATTGTCTTTAAAAGGATTTAATCAACTGGTATTGTTATAAAATTAGGCACATCTAAAAATTAGTGGTTTATAATGGTCCATCATTAAACATGATTTTCGTGGACTTTATGTAAAAATAATTAAAAAGAGGATATTGATATGAAGATGTATCACATATCACATGTCTCAAAAGATACATTGATTCTCTTCATATTATTCAATAATCAATACAGATGATGTTCTATTCAAATAGGGCACTTGCCTTCTTCATCATATCAATTATGTCCACATTAAATGGACATCTTGTCATACAAGCACCACACGATGTACAAAGGTCTGCCTTATACTCAAGCTGATTGTAGTGATCCTGTATACTAGCAGGCATCTTCTCATGCTGAACTGCAAGGTCATAGAACTTGTTTACCATCTTGATGTCTATATTTACGCTACATGGAGCGCAGTGTCCACAGTATGTGCATTGTCCAAGATATGAACTTTTAGGTGCGGTAGTCAATATCTTGGAGTAATCCTTGTCTTCATCACTAGCTTCCAGGTATTCCAGGGCACTACTCATCTGGTCTATATCATTAACTCCAACAAGAACGCTCTTTGATGACGGACGGCTAAGTGCGTATTCAATACACTGAACGGGACTTAATGCTACACCAAACGGGCTTTCCTCCTTTTTAAGCAGTCTTCCACCTGCATATGGCTTCATAACCGTAAGAGACGTGTTTGTCATGAGACACTTCTCATATAGCTCCTGTCTTTCGGCCTGTATTCCATTGAGGCCGGAATAGTTGTCCATGTCAAAGTAATCCTCTATCACATCTGTTGCGGGCATCATGTCAAATGCCGGGTTCATGCTGAACATGATAAGGACGATATCCGGGTTGGCAGCGGCAAGCATTGCTACCTCCGGGTTATGGGTACTGAGTCCTATGTGATGTATAACATCATCCTCCTTAAGCTTATAGACATAATCCATATACTCATTGTTTATTATCCTTTCATATTCTGCTACCTCATCGACGTAATGAATCATTCCAAAGTCAATGTAGTCAGTCTTTAGTCTTTTAAGCAAATCTTCAAATGCAGGTATGACCTTATCCATGTCACGGGTTTTTACGTATTGGTTGTTCTGCCATGTTGAGCCGATATGACCCTGTATGTACCATTTGTCCCTGTTGTCCTTTATTGCCTCTCCAAGCTTTGTACGTACTGAAGGGTCTGACATCCAACAGTCAAGCAGGTTTACGCCGTTTTCCATACAGTAATCTGCAAGCCGGTTTACTTCATCTTGTGACTTGTCGACCATCCACTCTGCTCCGAATCCTATGATACCAACGTCTATTCCGGTATCTGCTATGCTTCTATACTCCATATTCAATTCTCCTAAACTTTTTTAATGTTCAAATATTACTCATAAAAAACGTTTATGTATTTATCTACTCTTTTTGTTTTAATTTTTCTTCCAGGTTTTCTATAACCTTTTCCCGTTTTTCAACGGTTTTTATGTAGGCGTTAATCTTATTGTTCTTGTTGTCTATGGTCTGTTGGTATGTTTTAAGTTTTTCATTCTTGTTTTTTATTATGTCATCATATTCTGCAAGTTGCCTGTTTTTTGTGTCTATGGTCTGTTGGTATTGTTTTAGTTTTTCATTCATCTGCCCTACCTTAATGTTGAGTTCATTTATCTGCTTGTTTTCACGGTAGGTGTTGTTGTATTTTTCTTCCTGATATTCAAGTATCATGTTTTCAAGCAGGTCAATATACTTGAAAGTAGTGTATTTATCCTTAGATTCACCTATATCTCCTATTATGTTTTCATGAATTTTGGATAGCCTACTGAAATTATATGATAACTCCTCCATATTTCTTAGGATATTGGAATATTCCTGTATATTATCGGGGGTATACTTATTTTTCATGTTTTTGCAGAAGGACAAGTCAAAGTTATCCTCGCATATGACATCACTTGCATTCTCATAATCTGCCTTGGATGAAAATGACACGGCCATATCAAGCAAATCCTCATCGGACAGGTTGCCGTTTGATCGGGTGATCTTATCGAAAATCAATTTCTGATGCCAACTGTTTTTTGTGTTAAATAGGTTACGGCTGCGATTGTTAAGCCAGCCATTGACAATCTTGGATACACACTGGGCCTTGCTTCTGATTGGCACGTGTGCAAGCTGCAATGAGTCAAGCTCCACCTTATTGATGGACTTGCCATTTCTATCATTCAGGCTATGTGAGCCAGGGTTTATCATGATATCATATTTCTTGTAAAGATCTGAGGGGATGATTATCTTTTCATGATCCTCCATTCGGGAGTCCCTGATATACTTCAGGTTTTCCAGTTTGAACTCGTCATAAATAGGAAGATAAGTCTTCCAGTAGTAGCTGTAATATGAGTCGTTTATGTTTTCAAGCTTTCTGAGCTCATCCCATGGATTATTGTCTTTGGCTGTAATAAACTCATCCGCATCAAGAGGTACAATGATGTCTGCTTCATACTCATTAACCGCCAAGTCCAAAAGGTAGTTTATTTCAAGCGTTATGTCATGATGCTCACTGAAGGTATTTGTGTAAACGTGTAGGTTTGGATATTCACCTTTAAGTGATTCCAGTATGTTTTTTGTTTTATCGCTGCTTTTGTTGTCAAGTATTATCATTCCATCCACTACGTTCATGTTATATCTGATGAACGTTTCTATAATATCCATCTCGTTTTTGATACGGCTAATCGAATAAATCTTCATATGACTATACTCCCCTAATTCTATTTTTAATTAAATATTTCCAAATCTTATTATATTATCTGTTGTTTTAAACATATCTAATTTGTTTATAAAACTTAAATAGTGGATAATCATATAATTATACTTATGGATGTCTTTAAGTATTTATGTCACAGAAAACCGGAAAGGTCATTTTTCTATAAGAATCATCAGTTTCCAGTATGCAGCAGATGTACAGGGTTGATTATCGGCGCAGTCTTATTTGCGTTTTACTCGTTTTTTGTGCCCCTGTATTATGACTGGAATCTTTTTTATCTATCAATACTGCTTCAGCTTCCATATATAATTGATGGATTTACTCAGTACTTGGGATGGCGTGAAAGCAACAATACACTACGATTTGTCACGGGATTTATGGGCGGTGTAGGTGTAGTGATACTAGCAAGATTTTTCAGAATACTATTTGAGTATATATTAATGATAATGTGGTGATACTATCAAAAAAGAAGTAAGTAATATAGGTCAAGCCAACGAAATATATGAAAATAATGAGGTTGTACTGGAGGAATGCATCCTCGAGTCAAGTAAGATATACTACAGCATAACCAGAATAAGCAAGCTGGACGTTTATGATGTTGTCCTGATTGATAAGAACACTGATGAATTGATAAACTTCGAGTCAAGAAGACGTCTTTCATCAAGTACGTTGAAGTATTTCAACAACTACAAAGATGATGTCTATGAGGATGGTCACGGCAATACATTCAAATGCATCAGCCATTACATATTATATAAATAACCTCAACACTATTTTTCCCAGTTTTTTTTATTTTGTGAATCAGTTCTTATAATACACTTAATGAGTAAATGTTATATAATCAAAAGATAAGTTTTTATAGTTTAAAATTAGCTAAAAAAAGTAATATAAAAAAACTAAGACTGGTGAATGTCTTAGTTTAAACAGTATATTAATATATGAGAACAATTAGTTGTTCTCCGAAATTTTTGGTATAAGATAATATCTTGAAAGATCAAGTATAGGGTCGTGAGATATTATAATAAATATCTCACGGTATATATCCTTTTAAAGGTTCTTTTTTTTTTATACTTAGGAGTATGCTGCTACGTATTCTCCAACGATGTCAGCATATTCGTTTCTGATGTCTTCCCAAGTTTTACC
>MVJJ01000152.1 GCA_003266145.1 Methanosphaera sp. SHI613 | reverse complement strand
AATAGTTTATTACTCAATAATGAAAAAAACTGTACAGAAATTACATAAGAGCACCAATTCCACAAATCAGATAATATAATAGTAAATTCATGCCAAAGAAAAATAAATATAACATTAACGAAGTTACATGATTAATTTTCGTTTTCTGAATAAACAATATACCTGAGTAGTATGTTAAAGGGAATTATATTTTCCGAAAAGATTATGGGAAAAATCATATGAATTAATTGACCTATTCTAAAATCATTTTATTAATATATGATTTAATCAATAGCCCCCTGAAAAAAATTATAATAAAATAAATATATTGGAAAAACATATTATATACTAATAGATTAAGAATAATTAATAATAATTTTAGGTGAATGTTAATGAAGGCAATTATACTTACAGCAGGTGAAGGAACCAGAATGCGTCCTTTAACCACTACAAGACCAAAAACAATGCTTATTACCGGTGGAAAACCGTTAATTCAGTATAACATAGAATCACTGAGAGATGCAGGAATCAAGGACATTACATTGGTTGTTGGATATAAAAAAGAAGTAATCGAAGAATACTTCGGTGACGGTAGCGACTTTGGCGTGAACATCAACTATGCAGTTCAGGATGGACAGCTGGGTACTGCACATGCTATTGGAAGTGCTGAAAAATTTATTGATGAAAGTTTCATCGTCCTGAATGGAGATATAATCGTAAGTTATGATCTTATCAGAAATTTAATTGAAAAATACGCTACAAGAACAAGTAACAATGTAAAAAGTGTAATGACACTTATTAATGTGGATGATCCATCAAATTATGGTGTTGTATCGATGGTAAACGATCAGATTAAGGAGATTGTTGAAAAACCTGCCGAAGGTGAAGCACCAAGTAATCTTGCCAATGCTGGTATATACCTGTTCAGTACGGAAATATTTGATGCCATTAAAAAAACAGAATTATCAGAACGTGGTGAATATGAAATAACCGATTCACTGGATATTGAATTGAAGGAAGGATGGGAAATTTTAGGTCTTATCTCCAATGAAAAATGGATGGACGTAGGAAGACCTTGGGAACTTCTCAGCTGTAATCATGACTTCCTAGAAAAGATGGAAGAAAGTATAGAAGGTGAAATAGAAGATGGAGTAACCATACATGGCCCGGTACATCTTGGTAAAAACAGTATAATCCGTTCCGGCTGTTATATCCAAGGACCTGTATTTATTGGTGATAACTGTGATGTGGGACCGAACACGTATCTTAGACCATTTACCTGCCTATGCAACAACGTCGATGTGGGTAATGCCGTTGAGATTAAAAACAGTATCATCATGGACAATACCAACGTCAATCATTTGTCTTATGTGGGAGATTCAGTTATTGGTGTTGACTGTAACCTTGGTGCAGGTACTAATCTGGCAAATCTCAGATTTGATGATAAGCATGTGAAAGTTACCGTTAAAGGTAAAAGGGTTGACTCCGGACTCAGAAAGTTAGGTGCCATATTCGGTGATGGCGTTAAAACCGGTATAAATACCAGTGTAAATCCTGGTGTTAAAATAGGTAATGGTACGTTTATCAATGCAGGTTGTGTGATATATGAGGATATAGAATGCAACTGTCTGGTAACAACCAATACTAATTTAATCGTTAAGAAAATTAAAAAGGAAGAAAAATAAGTATTATTCCTTTGATTATTTCTCATTTAATCCAAAAGTAGATTTCATTTCTACTTCCATCTCTTTTTTTTAGATTTTTGCCCAATATCATTCTTTAATTCGTTTTTTTTGATTCTTCAAACTTGATTAACCACCGGTATAATCCTTTATTATAGTGGTGGTGGTATTGTTTTCAGTTTTTGTGGTTATGTTCATATTTCTACAGTTTTCCGCATCTATTGTTATATAATGGGAGTGATTCATTGTCTTATTAGCGTTTGGATTGTCAGTATGTGCCATATATTTGGTCAAGTCACTGTTTTCATTGAGATTATCTATTATCTGCATACCGTTTGTTGAAAATGCCAATGTTATTATCATGAGAACCAGCAGAAATGTTGTAGCCGCGTAATCCTTTTTTGAGTTATTCTCCAGATAGTTCTTTGGTCCTGTGAATGTGGTGTTTTTAATGGGATATAACAGTTTGCACCCATTTTTTGATAGAAGCGAGATGAATATTGTCGCTGTGTATCCTACCATCAGTGGTATTGTTATGCTGGGATATTCAAGTGTAAATGCCATCAGTGGTACATACAAAAGCAGTGTATGCTTGTAGTCTGAGGGCAGCATCAGGTTTATCTGTGTTGCAATTACTGCAATCAGTATTCCTGTATAAAGGTTGGGAAGTTGCAGCATGTATGAAATGATGGAGTATAATATTACTGCCGTTAGTACTTCGTTTATCTTGGTCATCTTATCTCCTCGTTAATCTGGGCTTTATCTTGTTATGTAGTATATTGTCCTGTACATCAATAGTGTAAACCATAATGTATTTACAAGGTAGTTAATTATGCTTAACTGCAGTCTTAAAAAGAATAAAAATATGAATAGTGACAGCAAAAGTAGTAATGGATAGGTGATGTTTACGCTTTGTGATCTGTTGTTGTAGTATTCATCAGTCAGGATTACGAATTTCTTAAGAAATTCCTCATCGATGAATTTTTTATCGGATGCTATGTTTACTATCATCTGTATATTCTTATTTTCTTCAAGTTCCTTGTAGTAAGGAAGTTCTCTTTGGCTAAGGTGTTCAAATGAATTAATATATATTATTAACTTTTTATCTGTTGTTTTTTCACATATTTGCTCAATTATTTTGCTTATTGTCTTGTTGCTTACTATGGAGGTCTTATCCATTTTTTTGAGAATCGATTCAAATGCTGTTTTTCCTTTTTTAGGTGTTGAAATATAGGTAGCGGTTATTTTACTGTCATGTTTTTTATAGTACTTGTATAAATCTTCATTATAGAGCAATACATTATTGCCTTTTTCAAGTTGTTTATTGATTTCTGTTATCATACTTTACATTTTAAAGACACTTTTTTATTTTCATTTTTTTTAGTCATGTGATTGTGTCACAATATTTTCAGTTCATAGTTTTTCTTATAATATTCACCGCAATCGGTTGTTCCAATATATTTCAGATAAATCCTATCGCCCCGTTCAACGTTCTCGAATAATTCCTTCAATTCGACGCTTTCCCATATGCAGAATATCTTATTTTCAGTCCTGATTTTATAGATTCTGTTTGAGTATTTTCCTATATTATCAGTTATTTCTATGAGTTCTCCTTCTATAAAGTCTCCTTCAGATGCATTCCAAAATTCCTCATTCTTCTTCATCATTTATCCTCCTTTCAACATTGAATATCTTCATGTTATAACCGTTGCTTGTCTTTTTAAGTCCGTTATATGTTATTCTTATATAATCGTTTATAGCCACTTCATCCATCAGTTCATCCAAATGAGTACATCCGAATACCTTTATCTTCTTATTGTCATCGGTGAGTATCAGGTAGATATTGATTATGAAGTTTCCTTCGGATCTTGTTATGGAAAGCAACCTTCCCTCTATCTTATCTCCTATCTCGGGATTCCAATTGTTTCTTGATATTGTCTCCCATTCGGATTTTCTTAATATGCTTTTTCCAATTATGTCCTTAATCTTATCACCCCCGCTTTACTGAAGTATTATCTTATATTTTTTGTAGATGATTTAACTTGGAAAAAAATATTTCCAATGATACTCTTTGTTCGATACCGGACAATGGCACAACAGTATACTATAGGAAAGATATTTCCTTTACGAGAATATCCGATAATACTAAAAAAAGAGTGCAAAATAAAAAGCATAATTGAAAACAAATAAAACATAGAATAAAAATATAGAAAAAAGGAATTATAACACAATAACCAATAAAAAGATTATATATGTATAAGATACAAACTAAATTATACATAATATATATTTTAATACAAAGCAATTATAATACGACATGAATGTATTATAGTCGAAGTGATAAATGTTATATGAATGCAAATAATTATAGGTGATTAATATGAGTGAAACTGTAGTAATTTCCCCTACTAGTCGTCAGGAGGGGCATGCAGAATTATCAATGGAAATTGATGAAGATGGAATAGTTACGACAGGAAGATATTTCAGTATAACACCGGTACGTGGAATAGAAAAGATGGTCATAGGCAGAAGACCCGAATCAGCACCGGTGATAGTGCAAAGGATATGTGGAGTATGTCCAGTTACACATACACTCGCATCAGTAGAAGCTATTGATGATTCATTGAAAATAGATGTTCCTAAAGTCGGACGTGTACTACGTGAAATCTGTCTGGAGGCACATATGATAAACAGCCATGCAATACATCAATTCCTGATAGCACCGGACATCGTAAGTCCCGAAGATTATGATGACGTGGTACGAAACGTTTCCAAGATAAGAAAGACAGCACAGTACGTTGAAGATGTGGTCGGAGGAGAAGGTATCCACCCATCAGACATACGCATAGGTGGAATGGCCCATAACTTAACCAGAAATTCAATAAACAAGATAAAGACAAGAGTACAGGGAATGATACCTCTTTTAGAAGAACATGTAGAACAGATAATCGGATTGGTTCAGGACATGGATTTGCCTGATAAACTGGGAGCACATTCACAACCGCTCTTTGCTACAAGCAACACTTACGGTTCCCGTTCAAATCTATCAATGCATGAAATAGAAGAGATAATGCCTAGCAGCTGGTATGATGACAAAAGTGTAGGACAACGTGCCTGCTCACAGATTCCACTCTACAAGGGAAATGTCGTGGAAACAGGACCGCGTGCAAGAGCAAACAAATTCCGCAACTACAAAGAAAAAGGAGTCAAGGCACAACACATCGCCAGGGCAAATGAAATGATAACCTCTGCAAATAGGATACTGGAACTTATCGACAAGGTAGATCCATCAGCACAGACAATGGCAAAATACACACTTGAGGGAACTGACAAACTGGGAGTGGGAGTAATAGAAGGTCCACGTGGAACAAATATACACACGGTCAAAATATCCCCCGATGGATATATAAGCGATTACAGGGCAATCGTTCCAACAACATGGAACATACCTACGATGGGCATAGCAACTGAAGGATTCCACCACAAGTACGGCCCACACATAATCAGGGCTTATGATCCATGCTTATCCTGTGCTACACACATGATTGTAAAAGATGACCAAACAAAAGAGGTATTGCAAGACAAATTCGTTCAATTATAAAAAGGGATTAATATGTCATATAATCATGAAAATCTAGTAGTAGGCTGTGGAAATATCCTATATGGAGATGATGGCTTCGGGGTGGAAGTGATAAACTATATAAAAGAAAATAATATAGAATTTCCTGGAGATACAATCTTCGTTGATGGTGGAACAAGTGCACCACATTACATATTCACATTACCTGAAAGCAAATGGAAAAACATCATAATAATAGACATAGCCCAACTCGGTAAAAAGACTGGATGCATAGAAGTGCTGGAACTTGAAGATGTTGTAGAACAAGAACGTTACATGGACGTACATGGCATTTCAGCAACATACCCCCTACATGACTTGAAGGATAGGATAAACATCAAAATCATAGCATGTCAAGCAGGAAATGTACCGGAGGATATGGAAATAGGACTGTCAGATAGCGTTAAAGACAGTATTCCTGAAGCTGTGGATAAAACCAGGGAAGTACTTCTTGAATTACTGGATTTGGATGATTGAATATACTCCTATAAAACAGGAATAAAGAATATGAATAATTCTTTAGATTAAAGGAAATTTCTTAAAGGACAAGGTGAGAAAATTGTTTGAAAAGCTTAAGAATATCATAAATGGTGATGAAAAATCATCAGCCCCAAAGACCAAAGGACCAAGTTCCAATGGTAAAAAATTAAAAGTAGGTTATATCCACTTATCAGGATGTACGGGAGACCTGATGTCACTTAGTGAAAATTATGATGACTTCGTGGATATTCTTCATGCAGTTGATATAGTATATGGTCAAACGTTGGTTGACAACTGGGAAATGCCCGAAATGGACATAGTTCTCATAGAAGGTTCTGTATGTTTGGAAGATGAACATTCAGTGAAAGAATTAAAAGAAGCAAGAGAAAAATCAAAACTTTTAGTAGCACTAGGCTCATGTGCCGCTACCGGTGGATTTACTGTTTATGCAAAAGGTGGCCAGCAGGCTCAACCTCAACATTCATCATTTTTGGCTCTGCAGCACCTGGTAAATGTAGATATGGCAATACCTGGCTGTCCACCATCACCTGAGATGATTAAAAAAATATTATTGGCCGCCGTCAATAATGACATGGATTACCTGGCACCATTTATGGACTTTGCAAAGAATGAGGAAGCATGCGGATGTGATCTGCAGAAGAAAATCATCAACCAGTCAATATGTATTGGCTGTGGAGCATGTGCGGCTGCATGTCCTACAAGGGCAATGACCATGAAGGATGGCCGTCCAAACTTCAACTGTGACAGATGTGTAAAGTGTGGATTATGTTACTACCAGTGTACACGTAGCTGGTGGCCAATGGATGAAATCAAGAAAGAATTAGGATTATGGGAGGAGTAAGCTATGATACAAGATTCTGTACTGGGACCATATCAGGAAATAATAACCGCTAAAGCATCAGATAAGAAGATTACCAACAAATCACAGGATGGTGGAATAGTATCAGCACTGCTTATCTATGCCCTGGAAGAAAACATCATTGACGGAACAATAGTGGCCGTCGGATCGGATGAAGCGTTGAAGGTGGAACCGAAAGTTGCCACCACCAAAAAGGACATACTTAAGGCTGCAGGTACAAAATATACCATGTGTCCTAACTTAGCTCTTATTAAGGAGGCTACACGTTCATATGGACTTGAAAAGATTGCTACGGTTGGTACTCCATGTCAGGTAATGGGACTTCGTAAGATGCAGACATATCCTATGGGAGCACGAAACGTAACCGATAAGATAGCATTGTCTGTTGGAATATATTGTATGGAAAACTTTCCATATGAATCCTTGAGAACCTTCGTGTGTGACAAGGCGGGAACCACCCCTCAAAAGGTAACCAAGATGAACATAACAAAGGGAAAGCTGTTCATCACACACTCTGACAGTTCCGAATCATATCCTATTCCACTTAAGGAGACTCATGGATATGAACAGACGGGATGTAACTATTGTTTGGACTATGTTGCGGAGCTGTCTGATTTTTCATGTGGATCTGTTGGTGCAAAGCCGGGATGGTCAACCATCATAAAAAGAACCGAGAAGGGAACATCACTTGTTGATGAAGCAATAAAAGAGGGCGTTCTTGAAGTTACGGAAACCAATGAGGGTAAGTTCGGACTTGAAATGCTTAGAAAACTAGCAACAAATAAGAAAAAGAAAAATCAAAAACGTATTGACAAAAAATTGAATATGGGCCTTAAAATCCCATTTACCCACTCAACTAAAAAAGAAGACGTACTTGAAAATAGATAGATACATCTTCTTATCTTCTTTTATTTTTTAGGAATTGCTTAATTGTTTTGTTAAATTATTAATTCTTGTTTTACATAAAAATTATATCAACATATTTATATCTATTGATATAATATATTAGTAGAGACGATTAAAATGAACGAAAAAGAATTACGACTAGAGACCAAATGCTACGATGCAGTAGACTACGGTTACCTATACGGCCTAAACCAGAAAATACCCGATGAAGACTTCAAAAAGGTAAAAAAATACATGAGAGACTTCAGAAGAAAGGACTTTGCCGATGGCATAATCAAGGTCACCGGAAGACCTGAAGGATACCGTTGCCTGGAAGAGGACGTGCCAAAGGTAGAAAAGATACTTGGCATAACAAACACCCTTGAAAAAAGACAAAATAAGATTAAGAAGGCCTTCTCAGATCCTGACGAAAAAAGAAAACTTAAGGACCAATCATTAAATTGGCTGATAACATTATTCAAAAGGGGTGGAACCAGGCCAGAACAGAAGTTAAGTCGTCTTGTTATCCATTCGACGAAAATATATGACCCTGAGGACAGCTATAAAAACGGTAGAAAAGATGGTGATGGAAGCCTATTTATCTACACTCCCCATGGAATGTGGTATATCATAAACAATTCCAAAGAAGGAAGCGATAAATCAATAAATAATGTAGAAAGCATTGATGGCGGTGCCATAGGTTATAGGTTAATGTACGACGACAACATAGACACATTGATTAGAATTTACACGGAAGAAAATGAGTATAGTGGTGATAAATTATATTAAAACCACAATAAATCTTTTTTTAAAAAAAAAATAATAGAAATTTAGCATAAACTCCTATGAAAAATCATAATTTATTTATAAGATAGTTATACTGCTCCAACTTCTTATCATATTCAGGATAGTTGGGAAATTCCTTTTTGATTATATCAAAGAATGCATCATTATGATCCAGCACAATCAGATGAGCCAATTCATGATAAACAATATATGCCACCAAATTATCCGGAAGATAAGCAAGCAGCTTTGAAAGAGTTATGTTTGACCTGATACTGCAACTTCCCCACTTTGTTGTCATGTCCCTATACTGTACACGGTTGACTCTTACGTTCAATTGTTTCGAATATTTATCGATAAAAATTCCACATAGTCGCCTCAACTGAGTTTCCGTCCTGTTTACCAGAGAAATATCCTTACATTCCTCATCAAGTCTTAAACTATAAGCCTCATTTTTTATCAACTGCTTATATAACCATTTCTCCTTCATCCTGATTGCTTCATTGACTGTTTTTTTATAACTGTTCGGCAAAACCAGAAGAAGCCTATCCTCATATAACTTATAATGAATATATTTTACCTTTCTATATTCAACTGCAAACTTCAATGTCTTATCATTTATAGAATAGAGGCCAGCATCATAGTCATCATCATACAACCTGCTTAATGGATACTCATACTCGACCAACTTCCTATAAATCCAGTCCTCTTTTTCAAGAATATACTTCTCCACATTGGCCTTACATGATAGGGGTATAATCAGATGCAGCTTATTTTGATCTAATTCATATCTTAGATATTTAACATCTCTATAGACATAGGTATATTCCACGCTTTTATCTTTAATCTTTATTTTTGACATAATTCTTCTTTACTTTTTTAGTTTAAATTATTAATCCCACTTTAATATATTGATATAATCAGGCATTCTACATAAACATTGAAAATACCAAAAATGTTATTATCAGATAAGATAACGAAAGAATGAAGGAGTATGTATACATCTTCCAATTTTTATTTTCACTTCTTGTGATATACGTGTATACCATCAGCACTAGAAAAAGAAACATGTTCACTTCAAAGAACAATAAATTTGCTCCAAGTAGAGTTAAGTCATGACTGAATAACAACATCGTCATAGGCAATATGAAAATAACCACCAAGACAATCATATAACTCAATAAGTACCTCTTTGTTTTTGCTGATGCCAAGATACCAACATTTTTATTTTCTGACATAAATTCCTTTATATCGTTCATTTATATACTACTTTTTTATTTTTTAAATATGATGGGTGTTGATATGAAAAAAACTTATACTTCATAAGAATAATAACAGAATAACTAAAAAAATAATAACTTGAAAAAAGATATATTATATTTAATCTAAAAAATTTTAGTAATGATTTTTTTGAAAGGAGAATTATATGACACAGATAGAAGTTGACGTATTGGTTATAGGAGCAGGGCCTGCTGGTTCTATGGCTGCAAGAGAATCCAGCAAAAATGGTGCTGAGACACTGATAATCGACAAGAAAGCAGAAATAGGTACACCTAAGCGTTGTGCCGAGGGAATTATGACGGGCGTTCTTGAGAGAATGGATATCCACGTGGATAAAAGATGCATTGCAAGAGACATTGACGGAGCACGTATAGTATCTCCTGATGGCACCAGCGCATGGTTTACATCAGAAACATTGGATACTCCCGCAACTGGTATCATACTTGAACGTAAGGTATTTGATAAGCATCTCACAATGGATGCCATAAGGGCAGGTTCCAAAGTCATGCTCCGATGTGAAGCTACTGATATGACAAAGGTTGATGATGGATTTGTCGTCAAGGTCAAAAGTTTAATCGGTGATGTTGATGAAATTAAGGCAAAGATTGTTATCGGCGCGGATGGACCGGAAGGACATGTTGCCAACTGGGGCGGACTCGATACGAAGGTATCCCTTGCGGAGATGGAATCAGGTGCCCAGTATGAGATGACCAACCTGAATATGGAAAAAAGCGATACTATAGAATTCTACTTTGGTAGCGTAGCTCCGGGAGGCTATGCATGGATATTTCCTAAGGGCCATGATATTGCAAATGTGGGAATTGACATATCAAACGTCAAAACAGACAGGACTGCTCTTGAATGGCTGGATGAATTTGTCAAAAACTGTCCGGAAACACAGAATGCACAGGCCGTTGAATTGAATGTGGGTGGAAATCCCTATTGTGGAGTATTTGATAAGATTATATCAGACAACCTGATACTTGTCGGTGATGCTGCAGGATGTGTAAGTCCAATTACGGGTGGAGGTATTGATACTGCACTTGAAAGTGGTATGATAGCAGGACGTGTTGCTGCAAGATGTGTTAATGAAGAAGACTGCAGTGAAGCTAACCTAAGTGAATACTCCGATTACATTGAAGAGCATATAGGCAAGAAATTCAGAAAATACATTAGTATAAGAGACTTCCTATATAATCTTGAAGATGATGACCTGAATGAATACATCACGGCTCTAGCCAATGCAGACATAAAAACATTATCCACAAAGTCACTTATCAAAGCTCTTCTTAAGGTATCTCCTAGAAAATTATTAAAGCTTAGAAAGTTGTTATAAAAAAATCATTACTTTTTCTTAACTTTTTTAAAAAAAAATATAAATAAATATTAACTCTATAAATAAGCAGGTATTCTTTTTTTGATTAGTTTAAGACCTTGCAGACAAAGAGTATGAATAATATTACGAATGCCCACCACACGATACCTTCCATGTGAAAAGTATCGGCCACAAATGATCCCAGTACGAATGAAGCTGCGGATATTATGACAAGGATTATTATGACTATTATCATGTAAATGACTGCTTCTATAAACTCCATGATGTAACCTCCATTAACATTACATGAATATTCATCATCAGTATGGAACGTACTTGTCTATATCACTATCCTCTATTTTACACCTGTTTTCTGATTCAATCATCTGCCCAAGAACCTGTATCAATATCAATCCCCGCCTTAGGCTTGCTATTTTATAGGAGTAGTTACTTATTCTCTCCAATTGTTCATCACTTATAACCGAATCCTTCAAACCGGCATTACATCTGTACTTTAATATTGAATAGATTTCATCCTTTGTGTAGTCATCAAATCTTATTTCATGGCCCAGAAGTATGCTTTGAGCGTTTCGTTCCAGGGAGTATTTGAATGCTTCATCATTTATTGTCAGTATCAATGCCATGTTCAGATGATAGAATTCATTTGATCTAAACAGTTCATTGATTAAATCGTTTGCATCGTTTTTGCTCAGGTAATTTATGTCATCTATTGCCAGTATGACCGATTGTTCCTCAAGCTTTTTCATAACTTCTTCCTGTATTACCTCGGTACTTAGTCCACGTCTTGCTTCCCTGTCAAACAATACCCGGTATATCTGAAAATAACATTTTCGCAGAGTATCCTGTATATTGCAGTTTATATAGCATGTCGTCAGGTTGGTGTTTTCTTCTATTTCCCTTATGGCATGTTTTAATACTGTTGTTTTTCCTGTGCTTGTGTTTCCTATCAATATCGAATTTATTGCTTTGTTGTTATCCAGAAGCGGCTTTATGTTTATTAATATGCTTTTTAGTTGTGCATCTCTACATTGAATTATCTCCGGCATATAATCCAGATTAAAGACTTCCTTATCTTTGAATACTGTAAAATCAGAATCCATTATTTCATCGAATATGCTCATAACCTTTTCACTCCCTTTATTTTTTTTAGAGGTTCATTCCTTTTTTCTACTTTTAATAATTTATTTTTAGGATATATAAAGAAAACCGGCAAATGAGAAGTAATGGTGGGGGAGGGGGTTTTGATAAGTAATAAATAAGCAGTTTACTTCGTTATACATATGTTGCAAGTGAAGAGGGGGGTGGGGGTGTGGGAGAGTGAGGGTAGCTGTAGGAGTGTATAGGTGAGTATGAGTATATCAGGGAGCGAATGGGGCTTCAATTCATTTATAAGTAAAGTAAAATATAGTATATGTTGTAAAAAAATAAGAAACTTACCAACACCAAAAGATATGCATTACATTTGGTTTTTATAAATTCACTTGGAGGAGTCATTATGAAAAAAAGAAATAAGAAAATACTGAAAATAAACAGGGACAACAGCATAGAATCAATAATTGAAAACTTTCAACAATACGAAAAAAAGTATGAAATAAAGATAAGCAAGCTTGATGAAGGAATTCAATATGAAGTAAAGAATATGAAAATAGCACAGACATATAAATCAACAATTCTTGAAACGGACATGAACGATCTTACAAAAAAACTGAAAAACAAGGGGCGCATAACTCTTGTAATCATAGACAACATCAATGATAAAAAGAAAAACAGAATAATAAACGAAAAAATTCAGGAGATGATAAAATTAAAAAACGTCAAGACAAGGATTGTGAGTGAAAATAAACGATATGACATATTGGAAAGCATAATAGAAGGGAGTTAAAATGTTTACTAACATTAAAAAGATAAACGGCAAATATGTAATCGAAAAAAGAAGGTATGGACAGACAATAAATTACGGAACATTCAATACGAAAGAAGAGGCATTGGAACAGAAAAAACTACTCATGAAATACAATTGGATAAAGAACAAATCAACAGGATATGATAAAGAGGAACATTTCCCAAGATATTGTATTAGACAGGACCACCATGGAAAATACCTGGTTAAAAATAGAGAAAACGGGAAAACGTATGGTTCATATAAAAGTAAAAAGTATGCCAACATAATAAGAAGGATACTGCCATTCTATAGAGACGATGTAAAGATAGAACTAATCGAACAGATAGCCATAAAGGAATTCTATAAGTACATAACATATGACCACCTGGAAGGTTACTACAGATTCAGATATGAGAACATGACGATAATGACGAATAAGTCATTGACTACACTGCTTGAAGAAAGGGATTTATACATAAAAAGTGGAGCTGATGAGGAGCTTATGTGTGAAATAACCGAAATATACAGATATAAGGAGGATAAGCTCCCACCCTTTCCACATAGGGAAAACATAAGTTATGAAGAAAAATTGAAGAATAAATATTCGCTCAGAAAACAGATAAGGTCCAAAAGATTAAAGATTGGTTCCTATCAGACCTACGACTTAGCATTGCTGGTAAAGGATTACCTTGCAAAGCATAACTGGAAAAAAAGTGACGTGGAATATATCAAGGACATTACAAGTGAAATTCAAAACAGGGACAAGAACATTATTAAAAAGGAAAATAAGTATTACATACAACATATCATCAATAAGAAAAGACATTATTACGGTTCATACAAAAACATCCACATTGCAAGATATGTGCGCGATAAGCTAAAAGAGAACAACTGGAACAAGAAAGATTTGAAAAGATATGAGAAGGAATATGACTACTGCAATAAAAGCCAATACTACTATGATCATACAGACATATTCACAACGGCATGAATAAAGGAATAATCCTATAACATACATAAAATTAATGATTCTTTAACCAAATATATAGTAAATCTTAGAAATAAATTTTAAAAAACTATGCAAAGAATATACTTTAATATAAAGCAGTCCATATATAGTAATATCTTAAATAATATCCTAGACGATAAATTTATGATAGCTATTGGATTTAATAATTACTAAAAGATAAAACAGAGATTGAATACATGACTTAACTTTGAGGAAACTGACTTGTATTTATTTTTAACAGCAACAAATAACCTTAAGTCATGTAAATGGATAGCCAGCAGAATAAAATTAAATCTGATAAAATCAAATTTCAGGGAGTTAATTAAAATGTACATTAAAGGAAATATTCTAAATGTAATTACAGATGAGATATATCCTGGAGAAATACAGATAGAAAAGGGCCGTATAATCTCCATAAAGGAAGTTAATAAAGAATTTGATGACATTATTGTTCCGGGATTCATTGATGCACATATTCATATTGAAAGTTCAATGTTAACACCGTCAAGATTTGCCGAAATAGCACTACGTCATGGAACAACATCGGTCATCTCAGATCCTCATGAAATTGCAAACGTAATGGGTATGGAAGGAATCGAATACATGATGCAGGATGCTAAGCTATCCCCACTTCATTATTACTTTAGCGCACCGTCCTGTGTACCCGCCACAAAATATGAAACCAACGGCGCTGCAATAACCAGTTATGATATAGAAACGATGTTCAGAAAATATGGCTTTGTAGCATTATCTGAGGTCATGGACTATGAATCCGTTTTAAACAATGACAAGGAAATGATGGCAAAATTGAATATTGCCAAAAAGTATAAGAAACCGATAGATGGTCATGCACCACTTCTTACAGGTAAAAGACTTCAGAAATATATAAGGGCCGGAATTACAACCGACCATGAATCAGTAAGTAAACTTGAGGCCGAAGAGAAAAGACGTCTGGGCATGAAGATAATGATTCGTGAAGGATCAGAGTCCAAAAACCTTGAAGAATTCATCAGAGTAAAGGGAGACTTCCTTGTAACAGACGATTTGAAGGCTGAAGATTTAATAAACGGTCATCTTAATGTCCTGTTACGTAAAGCAGTAGATTTGGGTATGGACCCATTTGAAGCATTGCGGCTTGTCACCATCAACCCTGCAGAACATTACAATATAAATGCAGGTTTTATCGGGCCAGGTAGAAATGCTGATTTAGTATTCATTGACAATCTATCCGATTTTAACGTTAAAAGAGTCATTATTAATGGAAATACCATATTTAAGAAACAGAAACTCTTATACCGTGCTAATCCTAGAAAACTGGCAAGTGCCATGAACCTGTCATTTAAAAATGCGGAGACATTTGATCTTAAGGCAAACAATTCCGAATCAAAAAGCGCTACAGTAAATGTCATGGACATGTGGGACAATAACCTCGTAACCGGCAAGACAACCGCAAAATTGAATATTGAAAAGGGCAACATCATCCCATCAGTATTCAATGATGTGCTAAAAATCAGTGTCGTTGAAAGATATGGTGGAGACAGCGTCTTCAATGCATTTGTCCGTGGATTTGGAATAAAAAATGGTGCAGTGGCATCAAGCATAGCTCATGATTCCCATAACATATTGGTTGTAGGTACCAACAGCAAGTTCATGGCTGAAGCTACCAATACAGTTATTTCAAATAACGGTGGAATATCTGCAATATCAAATACGGATAAAATTGACTTGGCACTTCCTATCGCCGGACTTATGAGTGATAAACCGGCACACATCGTGGCCAAACAGTCACGGGACATAAACTCATTCATAAATGATATGGGATGTGAATTAAGCAATCCTATAAGTACATTGTCTTTCATGGCATTACCTGTTATTCCATCATTAAAGATAACCGATAAGGGATTGTTCGATGTTGAAAACAATAAATTCATAGATGTGATAATAAAAGAAGATTAAATTCACTTCTTTATCACAAATACTTTTTTTTGACTCATTTTTAAAGATTACTCCACCATAGCTGTCAGAGTAAGATAATAGATTAATTGCAAAAAGGGCAGTGTACGGACTATCCAATAGCATCTAATAGTTTTCCTTATGATTATTTAATTCTTGTTTTATCAATGTTAAAGAATCAATATGATCCTGATTACCTTCCTTAACGATAAACCTCAATGAATCATTTATCTCTCTTTCAAATAAATCCAATTCATCAGTATTCATGTATTTCAATCGGGATAATTTGACAAGCAACTCTATTATCCTATTAGTCGTACGGTTAATGATGGAAGGTGTGTTGTTAATCCATACTATATCAGTAATTTCTGCAGTTATTCTGGTTATGGGCGTATCACCATAGCTATCCTCATGTATCATGGTCACATAATCCACGGCAGTAGCGTATATTATGCAAGATGTCTTTTTAAGAATATTCGCATTATCATAATCCGATGCATCAAGCTTATCCAGTAATGCTTTTGTAAACGTCAAGGGATTTGAAGACAGCTGTACAATAAAGGAGGGATTGTCCTTCAGGTTCTCAAGGGTATTGTTTGGATATAAATTCAATATGACATTATCCTTTTTAAACAGTACTCCGAAGGGTTTTGTATTATATGAATTGTCATTAGCCTCAGTAGTTACCAATACTTCATAACGTGTATTCTCGTCAATATTCAATTTGTTAAACATTTCACTCACCGAAAATATTGAAAAATAGCATTAATACTGATATTTACGTTCATCATTCCACTTCGTTATAAAACTGTAGATTATTACGGCTATTATTAAAAATATCACTACCGGCAGTAGGAACTTGAAAAACAACCATGTTAATATTGCTGCTGCCACAACTGTAATTACAAGAATTAATATATCATTTGTTATCATAATATAATATATAGACAAAAGTAATATATAACAAATTATTAAATATTTTTCTAAAATTAATTTTTCGTTATATTATATTATTACTTATTTTAAAGAATTAAGGGACTTATTATGAGCATTGTTATTATTAATAATTTTGGACAGTACAATCATAGAATATCCAGGACATTAAGTTATTTGGGTATTGAAAATAAACTAATATCAAACAGTACTAGTCTGGAGGATATAAAAAAATTAAATCCAGAGGGCATTATATTGGGTGGTGGTCCATCCATCGAAAGGATAGGTAACTGTAAAGAGATACTTGAAAATATGGATGTGCCTATCTTAGGCATTTGTCTGGGACATCAGCTTATTGCTGACTACTTTGGTGGAGAAACCAAAAGCGCCGACGTTGAAAGCTATGCACAGATTGAAATAAACATCCTGAAAAATGCAGGATTATTTGATGGCATTGACGACACGCTTAAGGTATGGGCTTCACATAAGGATGAAGTTGTCACATTACCAGAATCCTTTGAAATCATAGCCAATTCTGATAAATGTGCCATTGAAGCCATGAAACATAAGGATAAAGAAATCTATGGAATACAGTTCCATCCTGAAGTTCAACATACCCCTCGTGGTGGAGAGATATTTGAAAACTTTTACAATATATGTAAGCAATATTCGAAAAATTAATTTTAATTAAAATACAAACATTATTATATATAACATATTAATAATGATTTGAAAGATAAACGATTAATCTTATTGGCTAACAGACAGGTTGTGTAAAGATATGATGATGGATACAGAAAAATTTATAGAAGAATCAATTCAGAACATTAAAGATGAAGTTAAAGATGAAAAGGTTATAATTGCATTATCCGGTGGAGTGGACAGTTCAGTTGCAAGTGCTCTTGCCAGTGAAGCAATAGGTAAACAGTTAGAGGCAATATTCGTTGACCATGGGCTTTTAAGAAAAAATGAGGCAAAGGAAGTTGAAGAAACTTTCAAGGACAAGTTGAACTTCAAGCTTGTGGATGCTGCTGATGAATTTGTAGAAGCTCTGAGTGGAATAACCGATCCTGAAGAAAAACGTGAAGTGATAGGACATAAGTTCATAGAGGTATTTGAGAGGGAAGCTAAAAAATCAGGAGCCAAATACTTACTGCAGGGAACCATTGCACCTGATTGGATTGAAAGTGAAGGAAACATCAAGTCACACCATAACCTGACACTTCCTGATGGACTGGTACTTGAAATAATTGAACCTCTACGTGAATTGTACAAGGATGAAGTAAGACAGGTAGGTACAACACTTGGATTACCTGATAAAATCGTACACAGACAACCATTCCCTGGACCGGGACTGGCAGTACGTGTACTTGGTGAGGTTACCAAGGAAAAACTGGACATCTGTAGAGAAGCAAACGCTATCCTAAATGAATTCGTTGAAAAGGAAGAACTCGACAAGGATTTATGGCAATATTTTGTAGTGCTTACAAACAGCAAGGTAACCGGAGTTAAAGGTGATCAAAGAGACTTCGGATATCTGGTAGTCATCAGGATGGTACAGTCCTTCGATGCAATGACCGCAAATGTACCTGATCTTCCATGGGACTTCCTGCACAATGTATCACAGGAAATAACCGCAAAAGTACCTGAAATTACACACGTATCATTATCATTAAGTAACAAACCACCTAGTACGATTGAGTTTGAATAGATTCAATCAACAACCTTTTTTTTAAACTTATTTTATTACAGATAACACGATTAAGTGATATATTATGTATAACCTAATCTCAAAGCTTATTGTTTATAAAAATATAGATGAACCCATACTTCTTGAATTATCAAGAATATTTAAGATTTTCGAAAAAGATGACTATGAAAAGGATGAACTTATTGGTGAAATATACACACAGATTAATCAACTACTAAGCCTTGCAACCCAGTATGGTTTTAACAGCAACCTATGGCATAACTACATAGCATACCTTCTTGCAACGACAGAAAACCCCTTTACATTAACATCAGAAAAAATCGGCAAAAAGGAAGGCAGCGTCAATGCATTTGTCAGACATGACATGAAAATATTTCTGGAGTTATTCAATTATGACTTCAGTAGAATAGAACATGAACTGGATATTGACTGCTTTAGCATAATCTCCGATTATACTGCCATAATAAAAAAGGAACAGCTCTTCAATAGTGATGTCAGCTCAAAGGTTCAGCTTTTAAGCATGCAAATAGAAGATGCTGATACGTCAGATGAACTATTTGACGTCATAACCCAATTCTATAAGGATTATGGTGTCGGTAAGTATGGACTTAACAGGGCGTTTCAACTGTCTCATGATGAGAATAAGGACATGCTGATAGCAATAACTTCACTTGACGATGTTGTTTTGGATGATCTGCTGGGATATGACCTTCAGAAAGAGAAACTCATGCATAATACTGAAAGTTTCGTCAACGGTAAGAAGGCAAATAACGTATTGCTCTATGGTGATGCAGGTACCGGAAAGAGTACCAGCATAAAGGCAATACTTAACATGTATTATCCAAAGGGACTTCGTATGATTGAAATATATAAACATGAGATGAAGTATGTTTCAAAGATAATTTCTGAGATTAAAAACCGTAATTATAAGTTTATTCTTTATATGGATGATTTGTCATTTGAAGAGAATGAAAGCGATTACAAGTACCTTAAGGCATTGATTGAAGGAGGCCTTGAGACAAAACCAGACAATGTCCTGATATATGCCACGTCCAACAGAAGACATCTTATCAAGGAAACCTGGAACGAAAGGACAAACACCTCCGGTGGTGAAGAGATGTACCACTCGGATACTGTACGTGAGAAGTTATCACTGGTTGACCGCTTCGGTGTTACCATAGGTTATTATAAGCCTAGCATGAAGGAATACTTTGAAATCGTTAAAACATTAGCCCAAAAGTATCCTGAAATAACATTGACTGATGAAGAGTTGGAGCATGAAGCCAATATATGGGTAAGAACTCATGGAGCACAGTCCGGTCGTACCGCTGAACAGTTGATATATCATTTGCTTGGTGATTGTAGCTAGAATGATTATTCTACTTTTTACTTTTTTTTAATTATTTTATATATTTCCGATTAAATAACTTATTTTGGATTATTTAAGATAATGATTACCGTATTTTAGATTAT
>MVJJ01000093.1 GCA_003266145.1 Methanosphaera sp. SHI613 | reverse complement strand
TCATGGGGATAATAATTAAATACATATTCTTTTACAGAAAAGGTTATTCCTCCTATTACATTGAAGGAATAAAAGAAGGATTAGCTACAAGGAACAAATTGAATAAAACCGAAATAAACTCCACTAAAAATCTTTTGAAGATAGAATGGCTCATGATTAAAAATACTATTTACTATATATTTTAGGGGGAAAGAGTATGGATTTGTCTATAATAATCGTTAATTATGGAACTTATCAATTAACAAAAGATACGGTAATTTCCTTATTGGATACGATTGTTGATATCAACTATGAAATAATAATAGTTGATAATGATTCACCGGATGATAGTTTTAACAGATTGGATGATGATTTTAAAGACATCGATAACATTATGTTAATACAAAATGATAACAATGATGGCTTTGCCAAGGCAAACAACATTGGAATAAGAAACTCTACCGGAGAGTATGTATTGCTATTAAACAGTGATGTCATAGTAAAAGAACATACAATTAACCAATCATTAAATTATATAAAGGAAAATAAGAATATCGGATGTCTCGGATGTAAGGTAGTGCTTCCTGATGGTAATCTTGATAAGGCCTGCAGAAGATCATTTCCAACTTTTGAAGTATCATTCTACAGATTAACCGGTCTATCCAAACTATTTCCAAATAGCAAACGTTTCAACAGGTATAATTTGTCATATCTTGATGAAAATGAGGTTTATCCTGTTGACTGTGTGGTTGGTGCGTTCATGTTGATTCCAAGAGATGTGCTAATCAAATGTGGGTGTCTGGATGAATCATATTTCATGTACGGTGAGGATATAGAATTATGTTATAACATTAAGGAGTTAGGTTATGATGTAATCTATTATGGAAAAACAGAAATAACTCATTATAAAGGTGCCAGTGGCAAATCAAAGAGATTATTGTATGAATTTCATAATTCAATGCAAATATTTTACGATAAGCATTATAAACAATCTGACAACTTTTTAATAAATGCCATAACTTATATAGGGATATGGTCCTTGTATTATGTTAAATTATTATTTTTATGATTTTTCCTTTTTTTAAATTCATTTTTTTTAGTTTTAATTTTTTATAAGGTTTAAATAGAAAATTTTTATAATTATTAAAACTATAAATAATAATAATAGTGGTATTATGATTCGAGAAAATCAAAGAGTATTTAATCTGGTGAATGTTGCAATTGATGCATTTATAGTATTATTTGCTGTAAGAATTGTTAATTCATCATCATTTGTGAATTTAACCCATTTGTCTTTTCATTATGATTATTTAACTCAGTTGGTTTTGTATATCTTTTTAATACCAAGTTATATACTTTTTTATTATGTGTTCAATTTATATACACCTCAACGTACTAATAGAAGTATCTTTTCAGAGTCATCCAAGATTTTTAGGGTTATTGTCACTGAATTTATTTTCATGTATATGCTTCTGTTACTGAATATTATCCGGGTTGACGCATATTATGTCGTCTCAATACTCTTTGTAACGTTCATACTTGCAGTTGTAGAAAGAGCATTACTCAGGTTAACTCTAAGGAAATTCCGTAAGGAAGGTTTCAACATTAAATATGTTTTGATAATAGGTGCAGGGGAAGTCGGTGAAAAATTAGCCGACACAATTAAAGTCAATACATATCTTGGATATAAGATAATGGGATTTTTGGATGATTATGTGGAAGGTTCTGTTAACGATGTTAAAGTAATTGGTAAAATTGGGGATATCGAAAAAATATTGGCCAACAATATCGTTGATAGGGTCATTGTAAGTATATCTCCAAGGCATTATGACTTATTGAAGAACATCATTAACAGCTGTGAAAAGATGGGAGTCCGCGCAGATATTGTTCCGGATTATTATCAATATGTATCAAGTAACTTTACTGTAGAATTAATTGATGATATTCCATTAATCAGTGTAAGAAACTTGCCATTGGACATAACATTTAATAAACTTGTAAAACGAGTATTTGATGTATTGTTTGTAGTAATAGTTTCCATAATAATCTCTCCATTATTATTGGCTGTTGCATTAGGGGTTAAATTCTCATCTCCAGGTCCAATAATATACAAACAGGAAAGAGTTGGTGAAAACGGTAGAGTTTTCGAGATATATAAATTTAGAAGCATGACTACCGAGAATGAATATATTGATGATCAAAAGTGGACTCAAAAAGATGATCCTAGAATAACCACTTTCGGTAAGTTCATCAGAAAAACAAGTATTGATGAATTGCCTCAATTCTATAACATACTCAAAGGGGACATGAGTCTAATCGGACCACGACCGGAACGCCCGTATTTTGTTAGAAAATTCAGGGAATCCGTACCTAAATATATGATAAAACATCATGTACGTCCGGGAATGGCTGGATGGGCACAGATTAACGGATATCGTGGAAACACATCAATTGTCAAACGAATAGAATATGATATATTCTATGTGGAAAATTGGTCCATATGGCTGGATATTAAGATATTCTTAAAGACAATTCCGATGTTGCTATTTGATCAGAACGCATATTAAGTATATTAATTAAATTTAGTGATAACATGTTCGAATATGAAAATAAAAAATTAATGTTTATTCCGGTAATCATTGCATTTCTGGTAGCAGTATATGTGACATTAACAACTAACGGTCCATTAAGTTGGGATATATACACTCATATAAACTATTCTTTGGCCTATCTGATTAACGGAATAACCACAACAGATCCTTTACTCAATGCGCCATTGGGAAAAACCATTGGCTATGCGCCATTGTTTCATATACTGTTGATAATCACCTCATCCATAACCGGATTAAACCTGATACAATCTGCCCAGGTGTTTCAGGTAGTATTTGTTACAATTGCTATGATAAGTGTGGTTATCATATCCTATAAACTCTATGGTAGCATAGCAAGTTGCGTATCTGGAATATTGCTGTTCTCAAGTTTCATGTTTACAAGACTCTTGCTTCCTATTCCGGAGACAATATCTGTAATCTTCTTCTTATGGGGAGTATATTTCTACTATATTTCTATTGACAATGAAAAGATAGCATACACATTAATCAGTGTATTAATGGGATTGTTAATACTCGCGGTTCACTTTTCAACATTCATATACTATGTGGCGATAATTTCACTACTGTCATTGGTATATCTGATATTGTCAAGAAAGCTACGTGTAATATCCTCCTATCTGATGTTTATGATACCTTTGGGCATAGTGTTAATTATAGGTTATATGATGATAAACACGTTGAGTCCGGAAAAGGCTCTTGAATTATTAAATGGAACATTTTCCATCATAAATGATCCTATGTCATTATTCATGGGTCAAAAAGCTATGGGGCTTGAAAGATATGTAAAATGTGTTGGTATTCTACCATTAATATTTGGTATAATAGGTTTTGTTTATTCCATCAAGAATAGAAAACACATATTTATTGCTATGTGGGCAATATTTGCATTTATAATCAGTAATCTTCATTGGATTGGAGTTCCTGTTTACACATACAGACTATTGATTTATTTAGTAGTTCCAACAGTACTTCTTGGAGGTTATGCTTTCAGTCAGTTGATGGACAACTTCAATGTGAAAAATAAAAGTACGATACTGATTGCATTGGTAGTTGTACTATTGCTGTCATGTATCAGTTTGGGATTTTCATTATCTGATGAATCATTCAAGTACTCCAGTGTCAGCACGTCTCAATCAAAATTCCACACGGCACCACCATCAGCCGAAGAAAGTGAGGTAATTGACTGGTTTAAAACGCAGAACATATCTACAAATGAATCAATGATTACTAATAATCTATTCTTTGGTATGGTATTGTCAAGTAGTGATGTCATTCCGATGCATTATAGTTTTGATGTGTATACAAGTCCATCTTCTCGCAAAGCTTCATATTACGGATTGACCGATGAGAACATTTCATACATAGTATATGATAAGTCATTGGTAATGAGTAATTCATCGGATTATTCCAATCTGGATGTAGTATATGTTGAAGGGGATTATTATCCAGTCTATTACTTTACAAAACCGATTGATGAAGATAACTTCAATCAGATACAGGTTTCAGGTACATCCAAGGTATTTGAAAACAATCGATTTATTGTATGTCAAGTACAATAAACACCTTTATTTACTTTTTTAGAATAATAATTTTTAAAGTCTTTCTTCTCATTCATCTTTTTTTTAGAAAATTTTAAATTTGATTTTTTTAATAAATAATTAATAGTAATATGTTTCGAATTATTTTTTTTTTAAATTATTAAGATGAGGTTATCTAATGAATATAACTATTATAGGAACAGGTTATGTAGGATTGGTTACCGGTACATGTTTTTCAGAAATGGGAAATGAAGTATACTGTGTTGATGTCATAGAAGAAAAGATTGAATCATTGAAAAAAGGGATAATACCAAT
The DNA here is from genome assembly GCA_003266145.1 of Methanosphaera sp. SHI613. GTDB lineage: Archaea > Methanobacteriota > Methanobacteria > Methanobacteriales > Methanobacteriaceae > Methanosphaera. Next base: position 7,033 of record MVJJ01000093.1, on the reverse strand, counting down.
ATATGAACCTGGATTAGAAGAATTGATTAAAAAAAATTACGAGAGAGGAAACCTGCATTTTACCACTGATTTGGCACAGGGACTGGAAAACTCTGATTTATGTTTTATAGCCGTGGGTACACCAATGGGTGAAGATGGAAGTGCTGATTTACAATATGTTCATCAAGTAGCAAAAGAAATCGGTCAGACAATCACTCATGACATAATAGTGGTTGATAAGTCCACAGTGCCTGTGGGTACGGCAAATGAAGTTAAAAAGATTATACTATCTGAATTGGATAAAAGAAATAAAAAATACAATGTATCAGTCGTTTCAAATCCAGAATTTTTAAAGGAAGGAAATGCTGTAAATGACTTTATGAGGCCGGATAGGGTTGTTGTCGGATGTGATGATGTAAATTCGGAAGAAATGATGAGAGTACTCTATGAACCTTTCACAAAAAATCATGAAAGAATGATTGTCATGGATGTATGCAGTGCAGAAATGACAAAATATGCTTCAAATTCAATGTTGGCAAATAGAATATCATTCATGAATGAAATGGCCAATATCTGCGATAAGGTAGGTGCAAACATTGATAATGTACGAAAAGGTATGGGTAGTGATTCAAGGATAGGAAATAGCTTTTTATACGCTGGATGTGGATATGGTGGAAGTTGTTTCCCAAAGGATGTAACAGCTCTTATCAAAACGGCAAAAGACAATGGATATGATCCAATATTGCTTGAAAGTGTTGAAAAGGTAAATCATTCTCAAAAATATTACTTATTAAATCAAATTAAAGAGGTATATGGGAATGACTTAAATGGATTGACATTTGCCATATGGGGTTTAGCGTTCAAGCCGGAAACTGATGACATGAGGGAAGCACCTTCAATAATACTCATTAAAGAACTGCTTAAAATGGGTGCAAAGATAAACGTATATGATCCAAAGGCTATGGAAGTTGCAAAGGAGTACTACTTTAAGGATTTGGACGTGAATTATTTCGGTGATAAATATTCAGTATTGCAGGATGCGGATGCATTAGTACTCGTAACTGAATGGAAAGAATTCAGAAGCCCTGACTTCAAGAGAATAGAAGAGTATTTAAACGATAATGTAATCTTTGATGGTAGAAATCAATTTAAAAATAGTTATATGAAAAAATTAGGATTTAAATATTATGCAGTGGGAAAATAGATTTTCCCGCATAATACTTCTATTTTTTTTATTCTTCAGAAGAAGATTCAGAAGAAACTTCTCCGTCCACATCTACATATAAATGACGTATTTTATATGCTTTGTCTTCTTTGTATAAAGTAAATGTTATATCTTTTTTACCCGGCGTCATTGTAATGTTAACAGGTATTTTAATGGATTCTCCGTTTTTTAAACTTTGATTAATGCTATCTACTGTGTTGTTGCCCGACTCATTTTTACTTTCAATCACTACTTTATAGTTAACATCGGCATTTTCCTGATTTGTTAAGCTAATATTAAGTGGAACTTCATCATCGCTACTAAATGAATAATATCCATCAGAATTATTTGATGCAGTAATTCCTTCTATGGTGAATGTCGTGTTTCCTGCAGGTGTTGTTAGGCTTTGTGTATTGATGTATATTCCTGATAATATAACCAATATTAGACTAATGATTGTCATCAATATTAGTAATTTCTCTATCAACGGATTGTTGAATCGCATGTTCAATGGTACTTTTCTAGATTTTATGAGATATATTGGAATCAATACGAATAATGTTAGGAATAATAATATTAATGAGACTACTCTCATGTTTAATCCATGATGTAGCTGTGCATATGCAAATCCTACGATTGACATAGTGATTAAACTTAAAAATACTGCTATTCCAAGTCTTTCAGGCAATTCAATTTCTTCTGTTTTAGGTATCGCTGCGTTTATCATCAGATATCCTGGAATAAAGAATACGAATGGAACGCATAAACCAAACCATAATGGTATAACACTAAATGGTGGCACATTTATTCCAACGAAACTAATCAAACAATAGGCGGCTATTGCATACAATGATTCATGAGTACCTTTGCTTAAGTACTTTTTGACGTATTTATTTTCAGAATAATCTATTGTCCTTGAATGTTCAAGATTTGTCAGTAATATGACTAGTATACATAATATGGCAGTTATGATTATAAAGTTTCTTGTTGAAGCGCCAATTGTATATCGGGTAATCAATATACCAACTAATGATAAGAATATCGATAGTGTAATGACTTGTATAGGTTTTTTAGTAATGTCAGTGATAGTGTCTTTTGGATATAAAACTTGTGTACCAGATAAACCTAAAATAATAAATTCCACTGTGAATAATGCTAAAAATACAAATAAATTATTTACTGAAGATATTAATGCATATACTAATGGAATTATACTTAATACTAGTAGAATAATCATAGTTTTTGATGGTTTTTCTATGATATTTATCCCTCCCAAGTAAATAATTAAACTTATTATATTATTTGATTTTTAAATATTAAATTATTTTCTATATTTTTAATATTTTAAGTGGGATATTTTGGCAGATGACTTTTTTTCAATATTGTATAATCAACGATTATTTTCAATAATTTATTATGTTATGAAAAAGTAATATAAGTATATACTATGGGGATATTCTTATGACTAATAAAAAAATTGAAGAAATACTCAATAAGGATAAAAAATTTTTACTAATAATGGTGCCTATCATTATTATTTTGTCCTTATTTGTGGTTTATACACTTATTCCATCATTTAGTCAAGGCAATATTGAAAACAATATCATATCATTAATCGAAAAATCAACTAATGATACAATATCTATATTAACTGGTGAAGATAATAGTAATGCTTCTCAGGATGATGTAGAGTCGGATGTAGTATCTTCTCAAAATGTAACTAACCGTGCACAGAATTCAAGGGGCACTACCCATAATCCCACTACAACGGATACAGGTACTGTGGATACACCTGCTACCGAAGAGGTTATCTCATATCCGGATGTTCAACCAGAAGCACCTATACCTGTGGAGCCTAATTATGATGTGGTTGCTCCGGAAAATCCGGAAACAGTATCTGATGGTTCAACGGGAGGATAATCATTTTTTCTTTATTTTTTTTTAATTTAATCATTTTTTTCTAATTTTAGGAGGATTTTATATTGTTAAATGCAGAGAATTTTATAACAGATTTTAAGGGTACCAACGGAAAGATAAGATGTAGCAATGAGGATTTTTATGTTGAAGAGGTTCCTTTATCATTGCCTACAGGTCAAGGACCTAATACATGGATTGAAATATTAAAGAATGGAAAGACGACTCTTGATGTTGTATTGGACGTTGCAAGACATTTGCACTTAAGTAGAAAACGAATGGGTTTTGCGGGTATGAAAGACAAATCCGCAGTTACACGTCAATGGATATGTGTAAGTAACATTACGCCTGAAGAACTGCCTGATGATTTGGAAGATGTGTTATATAACGTTAAAATACTGGATATCAAATCCAATCAGAAAAAGCTGCGTATAGGGCAACTGAAGGGAAACAAGTTCAGAATAGCAATAAGAGATGTTGAAGATGCAGATGAGGCTTGTGATAATGCAAGAAGCGTTTTGAATTCTCTTGAAGTTACAGGAGTTCCAAATTACTACGGCTATCAACGTTTTGGTGAGTTAAGATCAAACACTCATCTTGTTGGAAAAGCATTAGTTGAAGGAAATATTAAAAAAGCAGTCGATACATATATAGGAAATCCTACTGATGGTGAGTATTCTCAAATCTATCAAGCAAGACAATTATACGATGAAGGAAAATTACAAGAATCATATGATCTTATGCCTAAAAGTATGAGATATGAAAAATACATGCTTCAAGAATTAATACATTCAAATAAAAAGGGTCAACTTGAAGAGAAGGATTACATCAAATCAATAGAAGCACTACCAAAACCGTTAAAGAGAATGTTCGTAAACGCATATGAATCATATCTATTCAACAAGATTGTCAATGAACGTTCAAAAATAGGAATAAACAAATACTATCCCGGTGATATAATAATCGATCAGGAAGAACATTGGGTGCATGAAATAAATGAAGATACGATTGAAGAAGACATCAACAATTTCACATTAAATCCAACAGCACCACTTGTCGGTTCAAAAGTTCCGCTAGCAGAGGGCGTTCAGGGTGATATAGAAAGAAAAGTCCTGGAAGAGGAACACATAATTCAAGAAGAATTTGCATGTCCAAAAACACCCAAATTAGGAAGTCATGGAATAAGACGTTCAGTAAGATTCAAAGTTGAACAGACAAACGTTAAAAAAATAGAAAACGGAATAGAAGTGGAATTCTTCATACCGCGAGGATGCTTTGCAACAGCCGTATTAAGGGAAATAATGAAGAAAAACGTATAATTAAGCAATAAAAAAAATAAGAAAAATCTTATTTTTCTCTTAATATTTCCGGAGTGTATCTTTTAAGTAGTAAAGATAATGTTATCACTGTAACTGAACTCAATGCCATTGCAAATGCACTATATTCTGGCCTAAATACAATATTCCATGGAATCAATACTCCCGCAGCTATAGGTATCAGGATTATGTTGTAAATAAATGCCCAGAATAAATTAAGCTTAACCCTTGACATAACCTTCTTACTTAACTGTAGACCTGCAACAGCACTGGTTAAATCTCCATTTATGAGGATGATATCACCGGATTCTATTGCAACGTCAGTACCTGTACCTATGGCAATACCTACATTGGCCTTGGTAAGGGATGGTGCATCATTGATACCATCACCGATAAATGCAACTATCTTATCTTCGCCCTGCAGTTTTTTAACGTAATCTAATTTTTCCTGTGGTAAAACTTCTGAAATTACATTATCTATTCCCACTTTCTTGGCAACTATTTCTGAGGTATTTCTGTTGTCTCCACTTATCATTGTAGTTTCGATATTCATTTTATGCAACTGGTCTATAGCCTTGGCACTGTTTTGCTTAATCTTGTCCTCAACAGATACTAAAGCAAGCACATTTTCATCCGATGCTAACAGTACGCTGGTTTTCATCTCGTTTTCTTCCTTTTCCAGGTCACTGGTGATATTGCCATTTATGTCTATGTTGAAGTTTTTCATCAGTTTCTTATTTCCGATATAGTATTGTGTATCATTAATCTTTCCTATAACACCCATACCTGATATGTTTTTAAATTCATCCACGTCATATAATTCAAAGTTGTTTTTGTTTTCGTTGTTAAATAATGCACTGGATAATGGATGTTGTGAATACAGTTCTATTGAACGCAATATTTTAATAAGCTCATCATCACTACTTGAAGTATAATTGATAATGTTGCTTAGGGTAGGTTTGCCTTCAGTAATTGTACCTGTCTTATCAAGAAGTATAGAGTTAATCTTATCTGATACCTCTATTGTCTTTCCATCCTTTATCAAAATTCCATATTTTGCTGCCTGACCAACACCGACCGTAAGGGCAGTAGGAATGGCAAGTCCCAGTGAACAAGGACATGCAACAACCACTATTGAAATGAATATACTTAAACTGAACAGGAATGGACTTCCTATCACAACATACCACACAATAAATGCAATAATTGCAATTACCAATATTGTCGGAATGAAATAGGTGATTACCCTGTCGGCTAATTTCTGGATAGGTGGGTTGGAGTTTTGAGCCTCCTGAACCATATTGATTATCTGTGAAAGTACTGTCTTGTCACCCGTGTTTGTCACTTTGAACTTAAACGATCCTTCCTCGTTAATTGAACCGCCAATTACCTCTGAATTCTTCTCTTTCAATACCGCTTTTGATTCACCGGTTACCAATGATTCATCAACATGGCTTTTTCCTTCGATGATGATACCATCTAACGGAATCTTTTCACCGGGTTTTACAACAACCACATTACCTTTAAGCACGTCATTAATGTTTTCTTCCTGTTGAACAAGTTTTCCGTCAACAATCTTCTCAACAATAGCGGTTGTTGACTTTAATTTAACCAGTTGATTGATTGCATCAGATGTTTTTGTTTTTGCTCTGTCTTCCAAGTATTTTCCAAGCATCAGGAATGATCCTAACATTATACTGGTGTCATATAACATAAAATGGGATGAACCTAACAAGTGAAATGTACTAAGGACACTAACTATAAAGCTCACTCCAATACCTAATGAGTACATCACATCCATATTAAGATTAAATAATTTAATTGCATTAAATCCTGATTTGAAAATAGGATATGTTACATAAATAAGCGGTACAACAGTAATTGCCAATAGGATGTAGGACTCATTTGGACCTAAATCAATATTGGAGAACATCAAATACATAAGTACTGCTGAAAAAAAGAATCCTATGATAATCCTATATAACTTCTTGTTTAAACTATCCTTATGTTTCTTTTCTAATAGTTCATTGTTATTAGAATTATCATCATGTAAACCCATATATTCGAAGCCTATGCTGTTAATTTTTTCTCCTAGTTCTTCAATAGTTACTTTTTTAGGATTATATAGAACATCTGCCGTTTCACTGACAAGATTTACATTAACAGAGTATACTCCGGGGGTTCTTGATAAAGCCGTGGTGACTGAGCGTGTACACATTACACAAGTCATACCGGCGATATTTATTGTTTTTTTTTAATGGTTGCTGGGAATCCAACGTTATCTAATGAACTTAGTATCTCTTCAACATCCAAGTTGTTTTCATCATATTCGACTGTAACTTCTTTTGTCTCTAAATCTACATTTACGTTGGATATGTTTTCATTGTTGGTTAATGTTTTGGTAATTGTGTTTTCACAAGCACTGCACATCATGTCTTCTACAATAAATACTTCTTCACTCATATGATACCTCCTATATTTTAATAAATGATTATATTTAAAATAAATTAGATTATGTTTGTATAATAATAGTATATCTTATCTTAATATTAAAACTTTTTTAAAAAAGATTATTGTTGTTTTATCAAATGAAATTAGCTAAGGGGGATGTAGAGTAATA
>MVJJ01000191.1 GCA_003266145.1 Methanosphaera sp. SHI613 | reverse complement strand
TTCAAGGTAAATGGTAAAACAGTTAAAGATGCAAATGGTAAGGTAGTCTATGCTAAGGTAGTAAATGGAACTGTTAGTGTTGAATACACTATTCCTGAGAATATGAAGGCAGGAAGCTATAATATTACAGTATCATTTACCGCACCAGGTTATGATAAACTAGCAGATACTAAAACACTTACTATATCAGATTAAGTTTATTGTTTACTTAATTTTACCTTTTATTTCTTTTTTTTTAGATAATTTTTTATTTTATAATATTCAAATATTTACATATACTATTAAAATATTTTAGAATGAGGTCAAATAAATATGAATTTTAAAGGATTATTCGTATTTCTTATCATATTACTTGTTGGAATAAGTATTGTATCAGCAGCTGATACATCTGATATTTCAACTGATACAACAGATGGTACCGTTGTATCATCATCTGTTTCTGATGATAGTAATCTTGATAAAAATACATATGATAAAGATGTAACAGTTAAGTCTAATCTTAAGAAGGATTCACGGACTATTGTATTAAATAGTACTTCCTTTGATGATTATGTCTCTGATGGAAAATTTAATGGTAATGTAACTGATGGTGATACTGTTGATGTTCAAGGATTACTTGATGGTACTCATTTTGGATTAACAGTTAATAAGCCTGTTAATATTATATCTTCTACTAATGATGCATATATTGGTGCTGATAGTCCTATGGGATTTACTATTAGTAGTAGTGGTAGTGGAACTAATATAACTGGTATTCATTTTCATAATGTTCATTTTGTAGTTCAACATGCAAGTAATATATTTATTAACAATATTACTGTTGAAACAGCAGGTCAACTTGTAGGTTCTGGACGTGGTGTTACAAGTATACGTGAGGATTCCTCAAATATCACAGTAAATAATTCCTACTTCAAAAGTGAAAATAACTTAGGAGTCAGTACTCTTGTATGTGCAGTAGCACAGGATGTGCTTATTGAAAACTGTACAATTGAGGCTATAGGATTCTGTGGAAATCTTGTATACTTTACCACATATAATGTGGATTATGATCATTCACGTGGATATGGTAATCGTAATATTACCTTCCGTAATAATCATGTAATTGGATTGGATGCTATACAACAGTCCATATGTTATGGATTGACAATGGAGGGTATAGGTCATACAATTGAGAATAACGTTATTGAATATGGGTATTATTGTATTCAACAACAGGCTAATGTAGATAATAATGATGAAGTCTCACGTATTACTATAATAAATAATACAATACCTTATGGTATGAATAATATAGCATATGCACAGGTTGAAAACAATACATTTAATAATATTGAAAATTTAAGATACTGTAACTTTACAAATAACATTGCAAACAATGTGAATATAACAGGAACTGGTACATTTACCAATAACACAGTCAACTCCTTAAATATTAAGACAAATAATAATAATATCACAAATAATACTATATTCAATTCCATAGAGGTTAGTGGAAATAATAATATCATAGATGATAATACAACAAGTTTAGTTGTTAATTCAGGTGATAACAATACATTAAATGTTAACTCTGATGCTATGGTACTTGGTAATGTTATAACTATTACAAATAGTAATTACTTGGATTATGGATCAAGAAGCAATGGCGTGCTAAAGATAAATAGAGTAAATGAAAGTACTCTTGTATTAATTGATGGAGATAGTTTTTATAATTATATAAACCGTATTGTAATTAATACAACTGCAGATAATTTAACATTTAAGATAACCTCACAAAAAGTATATAATATTACAATAAATTCTACAGGCATAACTATAATGGATACTAATATGCCATTTACAAGTATTTACTCAAATGAATCAGTAAAACTAGTAAACAGTATATTCCTATCAACAGATACAATTGATAATTTAATACTTGATAATTCAACAATCCTAACATTGAACACTAATCTTATTGTCTATGATGATGATACATATAGTCAAATATTTAACTCTGAAACAGGTATCTTATTGGATTATATTACAGATAATACTACAATTATGCTAAGAAACAAGTCAGCAAATGGTAATGATAATAAGTATAATAATACAATTGTAATAAATAAGAAGGTTAACATTTTAAGTTTTGATAACATAACATACAATGCAAATATTAACTTCATTGAAGGCTCACAAAATTCTATTATAACCAACATGACAGTCAATGCAACAATAACTGTAGAATCAGACAATATAACAATAGAAAATACAAAAATAAACAATATCATACTTAAAGACTCCAAAAATGTAGAAATCATAAATAATAAATTTAATACAGATACAACAGCAATAACATTGGAAAACTCCAAGGAAAACAACATACTTAACAATTCAATAACAACCACTAGTCAGTATACAATTGAAATGGATGAAACATCAACAGCAAATAACATACTTTACAATTACCTGAAATCCAGTGAGGAATATAATATATACTCAGTAAATGCAGATACCACTCAAAACAATATACAAGACAACAAGCCAATGCCATATTCAACAACAATAACATTAACAACACCTTCAAATATAATATTAAACACACCAACACAGGTAAATATAAGTGTAAGTTACTATAAGGATTTAGTTCCAACAGGATATATTGTAATACTTGCAAATGGAAAACAGAAAGATAACATCACATTAACTGGTGGCCTTGCAAGTGCTAACCTAACATTTACTGATGATGGAATAAACACTATAAAAGTATGGTACTTTGGATCTGATAACTATGCTACAAGTACAACAGCTAAAAATATAACTGCAAAGAAAATCACAACACAATTAAACTTCACAGAAATCACACCAACAAAAGTTGGAGAAAACATGACAGTAACACTGGAAGTAAAAGGTGATGATGGAAACATAAATGATGGAAACATTACCCTTACCATAAGAGATGACACATTCACTGCAGACATACATGACGGAGTAGCATCAACAAACATAACAGTCAAAGAAAACTATTTAGGCGGACAGATAACAGTATACTATCCGGGAACAGAAACAAGATACAATAAAACAGTAACATCAACACTTAACATACAAAAAGGAGATTCCATAATAAAAATCATAAACCAAGAAGTAAATGGTAATTCAATAACACTAACGGCAGAAGTATATGATATAAATGGAAATCCAGTAACTGGTGGAGGACGTATCCGATTTGAAGGAACAGATTTCACAAGATCTTCATTACTAGCAGTAACAAATGCAACAGCTTCATATACAATAACACCAAAACCAACAAATGACTTTAAAGTAAACGTAACATTCAGAAACAACAATGCATTTGAACAAAAAACACAGGAATTCACAATATTCCAAACATTAACACCAAAAAACGTGACAATAACACTAACAGCAGAAAATACAAAAATAGGAGAAAACCTAACACTCACAGCAACAGCAACAGACTCAGATGGAACAAACCTCAATGTAGAACCAATAACATTCAACATTGGAAATGACACATATCAGACAACACTCATAAATGGAATGGCAACATACACCATACAAACAACAGAAGAAGACTATGATAAAACAATAACTGCCCAAACACTCCCAAGTATCTATTATAACAGGGCAACAAGTAACACAGTACAACTAGAAAAAGGTGATGTGATAATGGATATTACACAAGAAGAAACAGATGATAAAACAGTAATAACTGCAAAAGTTACTGATATAAACAACAATCCAATAAAAACAGGAAGCATTAAATTCAACCAGGAAGAAATTGTACTAGTCAACTCTACAGCAGTATATGAAGTATCCTCAGACATAACCGAGGATGTGGTAATTGATGTGACATTTACAAATAACCCTGCATTCAATGATAACACACAACAGATAACAATAGAAGCAAAAGAAATACCATTAACACTAAAGATAGATACAACAGAATTTGTCACAGGTCAAGCCTCAACAATAAAAGCAAGTATTTACCGGGCAAATACAGTTGCAAGTGATATAAACAGTGGAAAAATAGTATTCAAAGTAAACGGTAAAACACTAAAAGACTCAAACGGTAAAGTAATCTATGCAAAAGTTACTGGTGGTATTGCAAGTATTGAATATCAAATACCTGAAAATTGGAACAATACACAAATACAAGCAATATACTCAGGATCAGCTATTCTTGGTGGACTTAAATCCGATAAAGAAACAATAACAGTAACCAAAGCACAGCCAACCATAACATTTACTGATATTACTGCTAGAAAATCTGATAACATACAAATAAAAGTACAACTAAAACAGGCAGATAACAATATAAATACTGGAAAAATAGTCATAAAATTAAACGGTAAAACACTTAAAAATGCTGATGGTAAAGTAATCTATGCACAGGTCATAAATGGTGAAGCAATAATAAACTATACCATACCATCAAATATGAAAAACAAGGATTATACCTTGACAGCAACATTTATATCCAATGACTATGAACGTATAGAATCAAATCAAACATTAACAATAACAGAATAAACTAAAAACTTATTCTATTCTTTTTCTTATATTTTTTTACCTTTTTATAGCTAATTAACAGTATTAAGGATTTAAAAGTCTTAAATATAAATTTACTTTTTATTTTTTTTTAAATAAAATGAGTGTTGGCATAAAATCCAATGTCATCAGGTTAAGATTTTTTTAAATGAAATTTTTTCCCTCCGTTTTTTTATTTGATGATTTTTCTTTCTTTTTTCATATTTTTACTTATTTTTAGTGTTTTTATTTCATTGGGGGGGGGGCGTAGGTTTATTAGTTTGTTATTTCAGATATAGTATTAGTG
>MVJJ01000080.1 GCA_003266145.1 Methanosphaera sp. SHI613 | reverse complement strand
GGAGTTGCAATCGTTGCCGTGATGTGTCATCCTCATAAATGTCCTCATGGACGATGCAAATACTGTCCTGAAAGTTCAATAGCACCTCCAAGTTATACTGGTGAGGAACCTGCAGCACTAAGGGCAAGGATGTTTAATTATCATCCATATATCCAAACATTCAATAGGTTATATCAATTAAAAAACATTGGACATGCAATAGATAAGGTTGAACTAATTATCATGGGTGGAACCTTTGCATCAAGATGTCTTGATTATCAGGAATGGTTCGTGTCACAGGCATTAAGGGCAATGAACGATTTTTCAACAAAATCCAAGAATATAGTCTCAAATCAAAGGGAAATTGACATAACACCTCCGCAGGACTTCATGTACCTTCATGATATTCAGAAGGAAAATGAACACAGTAAAGTCCGTTGTGTTGGATTAACATTTGAAACAAGACCCGATTATTCAAAAGTTGAAGACATTAATAGGATGCTCAAATATGGTGTTACAAGAGTAGAACTGGGCGTTCAAACACTATATAATCATATATATAAACGTGTAGATCGTGGCCATACAATAAATGATGTCATCGAAGCTAACGGTCTTTTAAGGGATTCTGCTATAAAAGTCGCTATGCATATGATGCCTGGATTAAGCTCATCCGACGAGTCCGATAAATTCATGTTCAAACGACTCTTTGCTGAATCATCATTTTGTCCGGACATGCTTAAGATATATCCATGTCTAATTACAGAAGGCTCCGAATTTTATGAGATGTGGAAAAAAGGAGAATATGAACCATACACCTCAGAACAAGCTGTGGATTTAATAGTGGATGTTAAAAAACATCTACCAAAATGGGTTAGGACCATGAGAATACAAAGGGATATTCCAGCAACATTGATATCTGCCGGAGTTAAAAAATCCAACCTTGGAGAACTGGTATACAATAGGCTTAAAGAAGAGGACATACAATGTCAATGTATACGATGTAGGGAAGTGGGTCATAAGAAATCACAGGGAATAGAAGCTGATTATAATAACCTTGAATTGCTTCGTACAGATTATGATGTCTGTGATGGTAAGGAGATATTCCTATCAATAGAGGATACGGCTAACGATATTCTAATCGGATTTACTCGGCTACGAATTCCATCAAGTAACATATTCAGACCGGAAATTACATCTTCCACGGCATTAATCAGAGAACTTCACGTTTATGGTCAAATGCAGAAATTGGGTCATAAACAGGCGGATTTATGGCAACATAAAGGATTTGGTTCTCAACTGCTTGAAAAGGCAGAATCCATAGCTAAGGATGAATTCAATAAGGATAAAATGTCAATAATAAGTGGAATAGGTGTAAGGGATTATTATAGGAAATTTAATTATCATAAAGATGGGGCATACATGTCTAAATTTATTTAAATTCCATATTATTCCAAATATTCTTTTTTTTAGATATTGTTTTACTTAGCCTCCTATTTTAACAGGGAAAAAATATTTAAAAAGTCTTTTATGCTAAAATATTCATTATATACTCATTTTTATTGTCTGAAAATAATCTTTTACAATAGTAAATAATATTAATGATTATGTAAATAAATAAATATAGTTTATAAATTATCAATATTCTTTTTAGGTTGTATTATTTTGGAAATAGAAACTTCTGCAAGATTACATGTATCATTAATAGACTTGAATGGTAATGAAGGTAGAATTGATGGCGGTATTGGCATTACATTAAATCAGCCATCTATAAACCTTGAATGTGTTGAAAATAATGATTATACAAAAGTAATCTTCGATAAAAGCATAAGAAACATTAACGACTTCAGTGAATACAAACAAAAAATCACTGAAGCATGTACGAATATGAACAACCATTTGAATATCGATAAAACATATACATTCACGCTCAAGAACGCTTATCCAATTCATCATGGATTAGGATTGGGAACACAGCTTTTGTTATCAACAGCTAAACTTATAGCCGAATTAAACAACAAAAATATGGACATAACACAATTGGCAAATGTCATTCAGAGGGGTGGAACCAGTGGTATAGGAGTTCGTTCATTTGAAAGTGGTGGATTTATTGTTGATGGAGGACACAGATTACTGGAGAAGGAAAAGTTTTTACCATCATCAGCATCAAAGGTATCACCACCCCCAGTACTTGCACGATATGATTTTCCCGAAAGTTGGAATATTATTCTTGCAATACCATCCGTGAATAAATCAGTATCAGGACAAAATGAAATAAACATATTTGAAAGATACACGCCCGTAAGGATACAGGATGTCGAAAGAATATGTTATCTGACATTGATGAAACTTATGCCGGCAGTACTGGAAGAGGACATACTCTCATTTGGTGATGCAGTAAATAAAATTCAAGAATTGGGATTTAAAAAGATAGAACGTGATTTACAAAACGATAAGATAAACCAGACAATAGAATATATGAAAAATCAGGATATACCCGCTGTAGGAATGAGCTCATTTGGTCCAACCTGCTTTGGAATAACCGATGAAAATGTAAAGTCAATCAAGAATGATTTGGAAGATTTTTTAGGAGAAGACAGTACTGTAATAGTTACTAATGGAAAAAATCATGGTTCAATAATCAAATAATCAAAGGTGATAATATGGAAAGATTTAAAGGTAAAGCATGGAAGTTTAGGGATTGTATAGATACTGATGTAATTATTGCCGGTAGATATTTAAGAACATTCAATCCGGAGGATTTGGCGGCTCATGTAATGGAAGCAGAAGATCCTGAATTTTCCGGCAAAGTAAATAATGGAGATATCATAGTTGCAGGATGGAATTTCGGTTGTGGTTCAAGCCGTGAACAAGCACCTGTAGCAATAAAAACTGCTGGTGTATCAGTTGTAATAGCAAAATCATTTGCAAGAATATTCTATAGAAATGCTATAAATATAGGACTTCCAGTAATAACGGCAGATATAGATGCTGAAGAAGGAGATATCCTTGAAGTTGACGTGAATGAGGGTACAATAATAAATATTACCCAAAATAAGGAATATAAAATAAAAGCATTTGATAAAACCATGCTTGACATATTGGAAAGTGGCGGATTAGTAAACAATTATCTAAAACAAAAGGAGGAATAATATATGACCTGTCCAAATTGCGGTAATGAAGAATATCAAGTACTAAAATCAAAGGGAAAGAAGGTAAAGGAATTAACAGTACAATGTACTGCATGTAGTCATGTCTATCGTGAAGTTCATGAGGAAGCTCAAGAAATAGACGTAAGAGTGGTCATAAGTGAATTTGAAAATTCATGGAAAAGTAATGTAAAACTCTACTCTGATGAATATCTTGAAGTAGGCACAATATTGTACATTGATGATAAGGAAGTGGAAGTAACTTCCATAGAAAACAATGAAAGTATAAGAGTCTATGAATGTCCGGTCATCAATATCCAGACAATATGGGCCAAATCATTGGATACCCTTGCAAGACTGGGTATTTCCATTGACAATCATGGTGAAGTCTTATCACATAAAATTGAAATTGAAAGGGAATTCATATTTACAATAGGAGATGTATGTGAAATCGACGGTATCAAATTCAGGATTTATGGATTCAAAACATTGGAACGTAGTATGAAGAAAGGATATGCCTATGCAAAGGTTATCAAACGTGTATACGGTAAGTTATTGTCAAGAAAAGATAAATCAAAAGTTCAATATGATTTAACAGAATATGTAATCAAAACGACAATAAAAGAACATAATTATTAGGGATAATATGAAAATTTATTTGGAAACACATGGATGTACATTTAATCAAGCCGACTCCGACATCATGATCAATATCCTAAATGAAAATCATGTCATGGTGGATTCAATGGAAGAAGCTGACGTGGTTATCTTAAACACTTGCTATGTGAAATTACCTACAGAGCAAAAGATGATAACAAAAATCAGAAAGATAGAAGAGGAGTATCCTGATAAAAAACTGATTATAGCAGGTTGTATGGTTGAAGTAGATCCAATAAGATTAAGTAAATTTTCATCCAAAGCCTCCTGGGTTGGACCACATAAAATCGATTTGGTAGATGAAATTGTAGACAGGACATTAAACGGTGAAGTTGTACGCGAATACGGTAAGACAAATATTCTTAAGGCAGGGGCAAACCTCAAATCCAATGATTCATTGATACATATACTTCAGATATGTGAAGGATGTAGTGGCGGATGTACTTTTTGCTGTACCAAATCAGCCAGAGGATCCTTGAATAGCTATCCAATAGAAAAAATAGTTGAAGAGGCAAAGCAAGCGATTTCAAATGGTTGTAAGGAATTGCAGGTAACTGCACAGGATACTGCCTGTTTTGGAGAGGACAGTGGTGAATCATTTGCTCAATTACTGGAACAATTGGCAAATATTGACGGCGACTTTAGGATACGTGTTGGAATGATGCATCCAAAAAGCCTAAAAAGACAATTGGATGATGTTATCAGAGTATTCAAGGATAATGAAAAGATATATAACTTCATTCACTTACCTGTACAGACTGGAAGTCCAAAGGTTCTTGAAGAAATGAATAGGTTGCACACGTTGGAAGAATTTAAGCAGATGGTGGAATTGTTCAGAAGCAACATTCCAACATTATCACTTGCAACGGATATAATTGTCGGTTATCCTACCGAAACTGATGATGACTTTAATCAGACATTGGAGTTGATTGAAGAGATAAAACCTGATATCATCCATATTTCCAAGTATATGCACAGGCCAACAGCCAAGTCAAATACACTTGAGGAAATACCTCATGAGTTGATGAAGCAACGTTCACATAGATTAAATGATTTAAAAACAAAGGTGATGTTGGAAAATAACAAGAGATATGAGGGGAGTATTCAGAATGTTCTGATAATAGGTGAAGGTGTATCAGGTGGTTATGTAGGATATACTGATAGTTATAAGAACATCATAATAGATGAGGCCGTTATTGGCGAGTTCATGAAAGTCGAGATAGTCGAAGGTAAACGCACTTACTTATTGGCAAAAAGTATTAATAATGAGTAGTTACATTATATTATATTGATATTATATTAACACGAGGGTATTATGAGTTATATAGTTTGTAGAAATTGTAAGAAATTTGTTACAGCAGATGAGTCACATCCACTAAACTTTGATAAATGTCAAAATTGTGGTCATACACTGGAGTATGCATGTGATGACACAGAATTAAATTGTATAGTAAATAACATTGAGATGCCTAAGGTGGCATATCATAAAATTTGCGCTACATGTAATTCATTAAATCCAAGACAAACGGGTATGTGTTTGTTTTGTGGTTCATCAACTTTTCTATTGCAATATGACGCCGATAGTGTAAATCGATATAATAAATCGATAGAGAGCTTAAATGATAATCCTGCAGTTGTTGTACAAGTTCGTAATCAGAGAAATATGGCAAGTTTATTCTTGAAGGCACTGTCAGTTATCGTAGGATTGTTTGATTTTCTCTTTTTCTTTGCGATAGGAATTGAATACACCATTGGACTATCTAAGGTGGAGAAGAATCCTATGTTGATTGTATCACAGAATTATGTTACAATCTCATTGGTATTGGTAGCATCATTGTTGTTATCTGGATTTTTGATATCATTCGTACTTCCAAGGGTATCATATAAGGATTCATTTAAAATATCTTCAGTGGTGGGTATAATCATAGGATTATCAACAATTCTTGTTGTAAAGGATATTCTAATGGTCGCATTTGCGATATTGTTTTGTGCATTCTTATCCGGTTTAGGTGGATTATTGGGAGAACTGCTTGTACATACGATATTAAAACGTATTAATGGATAATATGTTTATTTATTCTTTTTTTAACTTTTTTTCAATGTTTGTTTTTATTTAAATTGTATTTTCTTGTATTTGATATGTTATCATCATTTTAATTTATGAAAAATTGGTGATCAGTTATTTTTTGATATTTCTATTGTAAAAACAGTATATTTTCTTTATCATTTTTGGAGTTTAAATTTTCAGAAAAATAATTGTTAATTAAATAGTAAATTTGGATTAAGTTGTTGTAATTTATGTAAATATCTTAAAAATAGGTTATTATTAGTGCCGCAGGCCGGACTTGAACCAGCGACATCAGGCTCTTCAGGCCTGCGTTCTCCCATCTGAACTACTGCGGCATATATAAATGATTTTATGGGCCGAACGAGATTCGAACTCGCGATCCCCTCCACGTCAAGGAGGTATCATACCTCTAGACCATCGGCCCAGAAATATTTCTGTATAAAAGACTATATTACTATATATCTTATTTCATATATATACTTTTCGGTTTTGTTCATTTTCATTAAATTTTAATAATATAAAGATGAAATTAATTATTAGATTAAAAAAATTATTGGAGTCACGTTATAATGAGTCTTGAAGATACGATAGAAACAACGTTAAATCAAATTCAAAAAGTAATGGGTGCAAATAGTATTGTTGGAACTGAAATAATCACCGATGATAAAGTAATCATACCTATATCCAAGGTTGCATTAGGTTTTGGTGTTGGGGTATATGACAATCAAAAAGATTCTGAAACCAACGTCGGTGGTGCCGGTGGTGGAGGTTCAATTGATCCAGTTGCTTTTCTGATAGTGTCTAAAGGCATCGAAGGACCTGCAGGTGTTCAATTAGTTCCTGTTACTGCTGGTACTACTCTGGATGATATACTTACTGGTGCCGGTCAGGTATTATTTGATATTATAGGTAATGCATCCTCTTCAGCTAACAAATCATCCAAGTCTAAAACAAGTACTGTGGATAGTATAAAAACCAAAGTCAGAAAAGAATAATCCCTTTTTATTATTTTTTTGATAGTTAATTTAAATAAATATATTGTTGATAATTCATAGGAGTATCTGTTTTGTTAATTAAATTATTACTGCTTTTTTTAATTATTTTTATAGCTCTTTTTTTAATCATATTTTCAGAACTGGTACATATATCTGTAAATATAAATTTTACTGAAGATATAAAAAATGGCTATGTCGAGGCAAAATATTATTGTATCAAAATCATTAAAAGTTTCGATGAGGGCTATTTGAAAATCAATTTTGATACAAGATTTTTCTCAAAAAATCTGAAGACAATCTATCCTGATGATGATGAAAAAAACAATCCAGATTATATCCAGGAGTCTACTGGGGATACTTATAGAAATGATGATAATGAATCTTATGAAAATGACAATCAGGATACTCCAGATAACTCAACTAATGTTGTCCCGGTAATTAAGAAGTACTATTCGGAAATATGGGATGTTAAAGAGGATCTTCTGGATATTTTATTGTCACTTAGAAAGATAATATTTCTTGGGGAAAATCACATAAACCTCGCATTCGGTTTAAATGACAACAACCTCACAATAAAGATATCTTCATTCCTATGGGCCATATTCGCACCATTTTATGCTATGGGTTTACGGGTAGTGATAACTCCATTGATGGATGAGACGAGGCTGGATTTGAATGTCCGATTGGATTTTGAATTATCATTATTGATGATATTAAGGATAGTGTTTAAGGTAATTGCCAATGTTAAATTGGTAAAATTAATAATTAATTTGTATAAAGAGTTGAATTGAAGTGGATTATGCAAAATATATCAAATTGGATACTATAAATATAGAAAATAGGCAGTTGATTCCTATTGCAGGTGTGTTTTCATATTCTATTAAGGAGGCATACTTTTTCATGTATTATACTGCTGTTGCATTTGTAATTCATGAGAAAGACTCTACCTATTACATCAACATTTCCTTATCAGAAGAGGATTTTGAACGGTTGAAGGACAATTCTCTTATTGATGATTTATAGATAAAGAGAATTAATTCAGTAAAAAATAGTTATGATTAATTAATTATTATTAATCATGGTATTAATAAAAATAAAAGGGGGCTTAAAGCTTTTTGTAAGCTACTGCAATATCTTCAGCTTTAAGAGTTTTTCTTCCGTTTTCTTTTGCATTATCTAAAGCTAGTTTTGCTATTACTCCAGCTTCTTGTTCTAAAAACACTGAAAGTTCTTGTTTAGCATCTTCACTAACTCTTTCAGCTCCACCTTTTTTTATTATTCTACCTAATGGTGTTAATGGTAATTCTCCCATGTTTTTCACCTCATTTTGACTTTATTTTTATCTTTTGAACTTTTAAAATTTATTTTTTAACAATTAGTTTTAATTTCAATACTTTTTTTATTATAGCTAGTTGAAATTTACTACATTATATTCTATATTTTCATATTTATAAACCTTAGTATTAAAACTTCATATTTGTTCTTTATATTAAGTTATAAGTGTCATGATAATGTTTTATTTAATACAAAGTTCATAGCTTTGATTATTCTTAAAATTAAGAATATTAATTATTTTAGTCTTTATAATGCATTTAACAATTAGTTTTTACTACATTGACTTAATCTTTTATTTTTTTTAAATTTATTTGATTAAAGTATACTTTTTTATTTTGCATAATTTCTTCAATTATTAGAAAAAGTATATTTTAAAAGTTAGTTTAATAAAAATAAGAAAAAATGGGTGGTTA
>MVJJ01000168.1 GCA_003266145.1 Methanosphaera sp. SHI613 | reverse complement strand
TGACAGCTAAACTCATAACAGGAAGTGTTTTTCATATCCCTGATGGGTACATTCCGTTGAATATGCATATCGGTATGCTGATTTGTTTCAAATATTCTATAACCTTCAATATCCTCATAGCTTACCACGATTTTACGGGCCTTTTCAAGTATCTGAGGATTATTTGCCCTGATACCATACAATACAGGACATGGAGTGTGTGGTTCTATTGCAGCATAGTTCTGTTCAAAATCTATATTTTCAAATGTCTCGGGATATGTTTCATCGTTCATCCTGAATATACTGTCCTCATCAAGCTTTCTTTTTGTACCGTAATTTTCAGGCATCCTATATGCCAGACATTCATAGGTCACATCATCCAAGTCTATACTTATTGCAGCTATAGATCCGATAATGCCCCTTCCCTTTTTGAACTTATGATATTCTATATTGTTTTTCTTTGCGAATTCTTCGGCATATTCAATTGTATATATGTCATATATGGCGTTTATTGCATATTCTCTCATAGTGTCTGTTATGGAACCTTCATAGAATATTACTCCGGGATTGGTATTTACACCATCAAACATTGAATACTTCTCAACGTTTTCAAGGACTATCCGTTTGACTGTTTCTATTTGTGCTTTGTCAATTTCAACTACAAAAGATAATGCACCGTTTCCTCTTGTCTTATAACGTGCAAAAGGATTTAATCTGATGAGTCTAGGATATCCTATGGCATTAATCCCAATTTCTTCCAATTTATTCAATATTATATGAGTTAGGTATGTTGTACACATTCCCTCGGTTGAATCCGTATCATCTAATCCTACATGCAAAGTAATTTTATCTTGTATATTCAAATCAATTCCCCTATTCTATCAATATCGTTAGAAAAAAATTCAATATTGATTATGTTATTCTATATATTAATTTTATTAAGTAGGAATATATATTATATATTATGAAAGTAGATAATTCTCTAATCAACCGTGAAACGATATTACAGGAAATCAATAATTTGCTGGTAAATTTTGGTTTTAAAACATCCAATATATATGAAAGAAGTTGTTTTGATATTCTTGCAAGAAAAAAGGACATACTAATCATATTGAAGATACTAGTAAATATTGATAGTCTTACTACCCAGCAGGCAGAGGAATTATCTAAAATATCAGGGACATTTCTGGCAAGTCCTATCATCATCGGACTTAAATCAAAGCACAGCTACCTGGAAGATGATGTGGTATATGAAAGACATGAAATACCGGCAGTCAGCCCCCAGACATTATATGACATCATCGCAAACGATATGCACCCGGAAATCCTATCTAAACGTGGAGGATTCTACGTTAAGATTAATGGAGGATTACTTAAAAAGTTAAGGGAAGAAAAGAACCTGTCATTGAAGGAATTAGCTGACTTGACACACGTATCCAGGGAAACCATCTATAAATATGAGCAGCAAAACTCACAGGCTTACCCCGAAACGGCACTGCTTCTAGAGGAGATACTCAACAAACCGATTACACTATCAATCAACATCCTTGAATCAGAGCACAATCATACGCTGGATACCAAAATACAGGAACCTATAGAATTAATAAACTTAGGATACGAGGTAAATTCATCAACAAAAACACCATTTGATGCAATTTCTACACGAACTGATGATTCAAAGGAAGTTTTAAAACTGAAAAAGGAATTATCTGAGAAAATTGAAGAGCTTGAACAGATAAAAAGAAAACTTAATGAAAAAACCAAAAAGAATGAACTGCTGATAACGAATCTGGAACGAAACAGAAATATCAATACTCTTACAAAAATAGCTGAGAAGACCAATGATATCTCCTCCATAACAGGACATAAAGCATTATTCGTACTCAAACATGAACATGAACAAAAATCCATAAACAACATTCCCGTAATATATACGTGGGAACTTGAAAATATGGAAAAAAACAAGGACCTTCAAAAACTGATAAAAGAAAGAGAAAATGAAGCAGAATAACTATTACATTATCTCATTTATAATAGAGAAGGTCTCCTCCGCCTCACTACTTTTTGCAACGGCCACACAAACGGCATCAATATAATCAATATTCTTTAGAAAATCATATGCCTCCTGTGGCTGTAAGATACCTGTAGCTAATGTACGATTAGCTATGACCTCCTTATTTAAAGATGAAATCATATCTGCAAATACATCCCTATTTTCACTGTTGAAGAAGTTACAGTCCATCATATAACCATAGAAATTTAATGGAATCATTATAGTATCAAATTCATCGATAAATGAAGAATTCTTTATGATTGGAACATTCTTAAAAGGTTGTCTTGTCTCGATAGATGGGATAAATGATGCATCGGATATCCTGGCAAGATAATCAGATATAGTATCATAGTCTGATTCCTCAATTTTTTTATCAATAAATTCTCCGCTCAATATTACCCTTTTGGTATTGAATTTGGAAAACAACTCCAAGTCATCATCGATATTTTCACAATCGGTAAATGCAGTGACTGTCCATTCATTACCATTTTGTGTGGAGATGTCAATAGCCTTTTCCAAATCCTTGTTAACCTTAAACATAATATCTTTAACATTCATTTCATAGGCCTTGTCAATTACTTCTACGATATTTTCGGGATATCCTGAAAAATCCAATTCATATAACCTGGATCTGTGACCAAACTGATAACCTAATGTAAAAGGTGAACAACCCAAAATAACTTCACTAAATGTCATATAAAATCATCCCTCTAAAAAATTATTATTAATCTATATATTATATTATTTATAATATTAAAAACATAACTATTACTATTAGTAATTAAAAAAATTATTATTCATATTACTTTAATTAATGATATCTTAAAGGTTATCATTATCATAAAATCAAATAAAGGAGAGTAAACATGCCAAAAGTATTAATAGCAGACAGTATTAACGAAAAAGGTGTGGAAGTATTAACAGATTCTGCAGAAGTAGTTAACAACCCAACAATTACACCTGAAGAGCTTCTTGAAAGCATCCACGAATACGATGGAATAATTGTCAGAAGCAGAACAAAAGTAACTAAAGAAGTTATAGAAAAAGCCGAAAATCTAAAAATAATTGCAAGAGCCGGTGTCGGAGTAGACAACATCGATGTGGATGCAGCAACCGATAAAGGAATAATGGTTGTAAACGCACCACAATCAACATCCATAACAGTAGCAGAACACGCTATGGGTTTAATGTTAGCTTTAAGCAGGAAAATTGCAATAGCAGATGCATCCGTTAAAGCAGGTAAATGGGAAAAAAGTAAATTCATGGGAATGGAACTAAGAAACAAAACTCTTGGTGTAATCGGAATGGGTAGAATCGGAAGCCAAGTAGTAAAAAGATCCAAAGCATTCGAAATGGACGTAATAGTATACGACCCATACATTACAGAAGAAGCAGCTAAAGAATTAGGAGTAGAAATCACAACACTCGATGACCTGATTCAAAAAGCAGATGTTATGACAATCCATGTACCATTAACACCTGAAACCAAAGGATTAATATCAAAAGAACAACTAGCAAAAATGAAAGATCATGCAATTATCCTAAACTGTGCTAGAGGTGGAATAATCAATGAAGCAGATTTATATGAAGCTTTAAAAGAAAGACCAGATATGAAAGCCGGTTTAGATGTGTATGAAGATGAACCATTAACCGACAGTCCACTTACAACATTAGACAATGTAGTTCTAACACCACACATAGCTGCTTCAACCAAAGAAGCTCAACGTGATGCAGCAATCATAGTAGCTAAAGAAGTAAAAGCTGTTATCAGCAATGAAACACCAACAAACGTATTGAACATGCCCATTGTTGACTCAGAAACCTTTCAAAAATTAAAACCATACTTCCAATTAGCTGATAAATTAGGTCAGATATTAGTACAGACAACCACACCTAACATTGAAGAGTTAAACATCGTTTATGGTGGAGAAGTATCAGGAAGATCAAAAGAACCATTGACCAGAGAATTATTAAAAACATTCTTAAACCCTATACTAACTGAACCTGTAAACTCAGTAAACGCTAAGGCTGTAGCTAAACAACGTGGAATTAGTTTAACTGAAGGTGAAACTGACAATGAAAAATATGATGCTTTAATGAAAGTTAATGTCAAATATGACGATAAAGAAATGAACATTGAAGGTATCATCGAAAACAGAGAACCTAAAATTATTTCAATCGATGAATTTAGCTTAAACATGATTCCTGAAGGATACATGGGAATAGTTTCATACGTTGACTTACCTGGCACCATAGGTAAGATTGGCAAAGTCTTAGGTGATTACAACATCAACATCGGTGAAATGCAAGTTGGCCGAAAAGAGGAAGGCGGAGAAGCTGTGATGGTTCTAAAAGTAGACTCAGAAATCGTTGAAGATGCTGTCTGCGAACTATTGAAAGATGAAAAAATCCACACAGTAAAAGCTGTTAAATTATAATCCCCCTTCAATTTTTTTTTTGATTACATTTTTTTAGTAATGTTTATTTTAAGGATAAACCCCTGAATATCAATATTTTAAGATACTGCTTTTTATTGAATCATTATAAAATTCGAATTGGGCTAGGTTAAAAAAAAAAGTTCAAATATAAAAAAATAAATAAAAAAAAAGATGTGGCTGAGTAGGATAAAGTATTTATCCGTTATTTTTTCGAAGACGTTCATTTTCTTCTTTTAATCTTTGAATATCTTCTTCCATTTGTTTTATTTCCTTATCCAATTCATCGGATGACTTGCCACCTATGTTTTGAATGTTTTCCTGTTTTGCCAAGTTTTCAGGAGATTTCTTTACGCTAAGAAGGATTTCATCTATTGAATTACCTGGTGTTCTGTCTGTTCTTACATCAACTATCAATTCATCACCCACCTCATATTCAGGAGGAAGAGGCATTTCCTTGTTGATGATTTTTCCATCAGCTTCTATTTGTAGATTGACTGTTTTCGGTACTTGTGGCTCTATAACTTCAGGATTTTTAACTTTCTTTTCTTCATTATTTTCTTGGTTGTTCATGTTCTCACCTGCATTTTTTAATTTATTTTCATTATCAGATTCAATTGGATTTTTTGTAGTTGTTGAGTTAATAAAATATTTATCTTCAGAATCATTTGATGCATCCGGACTATCAGATGTGTTTTGACTATCCATTGACGTATCCTCATCAGCAGATGAAGAGATACTTGCAGCATCATTTTGATTAGTATCAATTAAGTTATTATTTTCTTCTGCTTCTAGTCGTTCGAGTTCGGCTAACAGTTCCTCATCGAATAGTTCCTTGTCGATATCCAGTTCATCCCATTTTTTTATTTCAATCTCATCACCTAAATCTGTTACGGTAAATGGCATAGGTTCACCGAATACGTCGTAAGCTGCTATTGTACTTTCATTGTATGGCCTACATATGATTATATGGAAATAACCGTTTTTTCCAAAGAAGATCTTATCCGCATTGGATGGTCTATTACTTGGACCTGGGTGACTGTGGATTGAACCTACTGCGTCTGTCGTTAATGGCATCATGAATACCTGCATTACTGCACTGTTTTCTGATGCTTCAAATGGTAAAAATATCAGACCGGTAACCTTCAGAATATTGTCCTTTATTTTACCGGATAGTAAAGCAACATATTCCTTTGGATCAGCATTTCTTGCTATTTTTATTATTTCATTGATAACCCGTGTATCTACTTGTACTTCATTTATTTTTTTATTGTTTCCCAACAGTTTTGTCAATGTTTTATTAAAATCCATATTTATTGCCTCAACTTTATTCAAAAAATAATAATTAATAGTTTATATATTGGTATTACTATTAAATATATCTAGTTGCATATCTACTTTAATTTTATTCCTATAGGATATTGTAGATTTATTTTCTATAGGATTAAATCCTTCTACTTCATATTGCTCTTTATATACGGCTATTCCTCTTCTCTGCCATGCGGGTACATGTGCGATATTTATCCCATGTTCGAACAATAAATCATGTACCTCTTTTTTATTGAGTTTATATAATAATTCAGCTGTTTGTTTTGGAGTATTTGTTTTGTTCAGTACTGCTTGAGCATAAGAATTTATGCAGTTTCTCCATGCTTCATCCTGACGCCATTTAAAATAGGAGGTAATATGTTGATGAGTCATGATTATCCTTGAATCAAACGATGCCAACATATCCGATTCCATGCTTTTTTCAAGTAACTGCTTGTTCTGATATAGATGCTTATTGAATGATGCCGTCGCATATGAAGCAA
Source organism: Methanosphaera sp. SHI613 (assembly GCA_003266145.1). Classification (GTDB taxonomy): domain Archaea; phylum Methanobacteriota; class Methanobacteria; order Methanobacteriales; family Methanobacteriaceae; genus Methanosphaera. Next base: position 9,142 of record MVJJ01000168.1, on the reverse strand, counting down.
AGACGGAGTTTATCTTTTCTACCCTTCCGTTAAATGGAATTACATCCAATAATATGTTTATTTCATCTGAGAATGTGTAGATATATCTTGCATTGAATTCCTTGACTATATCCTTTGATACTTCTATGAATATATCCCTCAATCTTTGATCAAATGGCTTTTTAAAATCCAATGCCTTAGTATAACGGGAAAAATATCGTCCATCCAATCGGATGATTATGGGCATATCCTCTATTACCTTTAAGTTAGAAAAGATTTCATATGATTTCAAATGAATCACCAAAAAAATAATGCTTTGAAAAAAAATAAGTTTGGGTGATAATAGATAACATATCTTATGATATATTATACCTATGAACCAATTTGTATTGTTTTATTCAATTTATTTAATAAACTAGCGGCCGAATATGCAGCTAATGCACTTGTTTTCGGATTATTTTTACTGCTTACGTTTGATGTGATTGTAGTCAGTTCACCGAAGCTGCCTTTAAGGTGAATTTCATGAGTATTATTCTTTATCTTTGAATCCGCTATGATTTTTACATCAACATCTATACCTGATGCCAAACTTAATGTTGAAGATACATTAATGTTTTTAGGGAATAACTTTACTGCTTCTGATGCTTTTCCCTCAAAGAGTACTTTTTCATCGACTCCATCCAACTCTACACCTAATGATATAGGTGGTTTGCGTGTTGTCAGGGACACTTCAGTTATTTCTCCCATTTTTGCAGCATTCACAGTATCTATACCTGTTATTGCACCGGTAGGTAGATGTATTTTACAGTCATTATCGATTGCCAGTTGCAGAATTTTATCATGAAACTGCTTATCCATCAATGCCCCTACACTCATTATGACTACATCTTTTTTATGTTCGAGAATGTAAGGTATATTTGATATGACCGCCTGTTGAGATGCCGCTTCCATGATTAAATCTGATTTTTCTATCAATTCATCAATGTCTGATGCAACTTCAGCATTTATTCTTGAGGCTAATTTTTCCGCATTTTCTTTATTTAAATCATAGAAGCAGTGAATATCCGCATCCAATGTACCTTTTTCTTTAAAGTCAACCAATGCTGATGCTATTGCCCCACAACCTAGTATACCTATTTTCATTGGAATACTCCATGATTATTTTTTAGATACAGGGGTTGGTCTTTTAGCTGGTTGTACTTTAGCTTCTTTGGAGTTTAGACTACTTTGGTATTGTTCTAATTTATTTTGGTCTACTATTATAATGTCCCCTACTGCGGATATGAGTTCGTATGGAATGTCAATTACGCCTTCTGTCCTGATTTCATTTAAGTTTTCTTCTTCCGGTTCAAATCTCATTGAGTTTCTTAACATATCTCTTATACCAACATTCCTATTATCCTGGTGTAAAGCTTTTGTTTTGAAAAAGGAGATTCTTCCTTTCTTAATATTTAATACAACTTCACTTATTTGTCCTATGTATTTTCCTTCTGTGTTATAAACGTTTAAATTGTAAAATGTAGATAAGTTTACCATAAATTATCACCGAATTGTTTTATTTAAATGTAATTAATGAGATAGAGTTTAATATTACTTATATTGGTTCAATATCCCTTAATTGATACTTTCTATTTATAAAGTTCTAGTCTATATAATATATATTTAACATAATATATAATAATTACCTTTAGTATACAATATCAGAAAATAATGCTTTGAATAAATTGTTTTACTAGAAAAAAATATATGATTTAACTTAAAAATAGTATATATATTAATGAAAAAATAAACGAATTGAATTAAATTAATTAATAAATTATCAAGGAAAGATAACATGTGGGATACCAGTAAGGATTACAGATTAAAAGTAGCGGAAAAATCCATAGAAGATTTTATAAGAGTAGTTGAAGGATCAAACCTTAGAGGTTCATGGAATAAGAAACAGGTAAGGCTAATTGCTAAGAATATGAATCCAGATATTCAAACATTGTATTATTCATATGTCAGCCCACAAGAGTTAGCTAAGACCCCACAAATGGACAACCTCCTAAAGGCAGTAGATGAAATTATTGAAAACCTCGGTGGAGAAGATTATGCAAAGAAATTCCAGTCCGAACTTAACAGACAGGAACGTGAAAAACTGGACCTGCCATTATCCAAGATGAAATTCTTCTTCAACACCATTCGTGGACTGCCTGATAGATTAATGCTGGGTGAAATAGATGATCCGGTAATAGGCGTGGATATTGTAGTAGGAGAGCTTGTAAGTGTGAGCAAACATCAAAAAACAGATAACCTCATGGTATGTAATGTGAACTTAGGAAAACGTGCAATAACCGTAATTACCAATGACTTGACTGTCAAGGATAACGATCATGTAGCCGTAAGTCTGCTTCCACCATCCGAGTTTATGGGAATTGCCAGTGAAGGAATGTTTTTAGGTGCCGGTGAAGGAATCCTTAAGGATGTTGAAGGCCAATTAGGTAGTCTTCCACAGCACATAGATGTTAATGCATTCAACGAAACCAGAAACCTCGTTGACGCGTATATAAAAGACTAGACTAATCTCCCTTTTATATTTTCAAACCACTTCTTTTTTTATTTAAAAAACGGTTCATATGTAATCGTTCAATGAATCTATCTTATCAAGCAATTCATTCACTTCAGTATCATTAACCTGATTTGCCAGATTATCAAGATACTGCTGATAGATATGCATAGCCAAAAGTACAATTATCATCAAACCAGCTATCAACAGCAGAAACTCAGACGATACCTGTGCATATTCATCATCAATTAATTCAACTAACACTTTAATCACCTATATTCCCAGTATGCCCTTAATCAATAATTGTGAAAAGTAAAATACAATTAGCGAGGCGGGAAGTATTATCACCACCCATTTTATACTTTTCTTATAATTGGAATCCGCTACGATTGCAATCAATATGCTGACGAGTATTGAATGAATTATAAGATAACCATTGCTTGCTATTGGAATAACATCCATCAATGAATTGGGTCTTCCTACGGATTCAAGAAATGTGGTGTATACTCCTATTGTTGCAAAGGAAAAGGGCGTGGCTATTATCGCAGATATTATCAAAAACATTACAGACATCATTACTCCACTTTTTTTGTTTTTCTTTAAAAGCTGTGACTGTCTGATGTCGTCGGCCATCAATTCAAGTATCTCGGAGAGGTTTCCACCACTTTCCTTGGCATTTATTATTATTTGTATTGTCTTGTTTAAATTGTAGCTATTTGATCGTTTTGCAACATCATTAAATGAGTCATTGAATGTTTTTCCCATCCGGATTTCTATCAATGCCCTTTTGATTTCATCATTCAAATAGCCATCCATGTTTTTTGATACCTCATCGAATGAGGATTCCAATGCCATACCCGCATTTAATAAAGATGAAATTTGCAGCAGATAATCTGGCAGGTCATCTTCTATCGAATCCACCCTCTTCTGTTTTTTATATAAAAGGTAAGATGAAAAGATTATTAGGGGAAGCAGTGATAAACCTACAATCATAATTGATAAACCTGACAATAAGGAAATAATCACCAACAAGATACACATTAAAGAAGATATCAGAAGTATATATGATAGAATATCTCTTATTTGATGGTAAATCTTTAGTTGAATCAATATATCCTGCAGATAATCCAGGTCATCCTCAGGTATTATCATTTCTATAATTTTATTTGTTTTATCGATTAATTTTTCATACATAATATTATTAATAATAAATATGCCAATCAATATTAATATATTTATCATTATTTTTAAGAATAAATATAAATAATATCATAATAATGTATATATTATAAACATTGTTTTATAAAATGAGAATTATTAAAAAGAATAAAAAAATTTAAAATGGAGGTTATAACAGGAAATCCAATTTCTTATCAAGGGTAGTTAACTGTTCGGGATTTTTCTTAACAAGAATATCATCCTCAATTCTAACACCAAACTCGCCCGGAATATAAATACCCGGCTCTGCCGTAATGACCATGTTTTCTTCAAGAACACCCTTGGAATTCTTTGATACGTTAGGACTTTCATGAATATCCAATCCAAATCCATGACCCGTACTGTGTATGAAATATTCACCATAGCCATACTCAGTAATAACATCCCTGGCAGCCTTATCCACATCGGCTATTTCCACGCCAGGACTGATAGTTTTTATGGCAGCAGTCTGAGCTTCCAGTACAATATTCCAGATTTCCTCCTGACGATCCGTGTCAATAAAGGTTCTGGTTATGTCAGAACAGTAATGATCATACTTAGCACCCCAATCGACAACGATAGGCGTTTCAACACGATTCATTGACGTGACCGAATGTGGCGAACTGGAACGTTTGCCTGATGCAACTATCGTATCAAATGCCGGTTTGATTGAACCGTTTATGGTCATGTCAAATTCAAGCGTAGCAGCGGCATATTTTTCAGTACTTGTAAAATCAATCTCCCCTATGGCATTTTCTGCTATAGCTATGGAGTTTTTAATCTTGGTAATTTCCTCTTTTGTCTTGGTCTTTCGCAAATCCTCTATAACAGGGGAGACATTCAGACGGTTTAAATCATCAACCAAATATTTTGCCATTGAAAACTCAAGCGATTCTTCGATAGCTACGTTACCCTTAAGTAAATCTTTAATTTCACCTGGTTTTTGAACATCTCTTACCTCTACCTGTGATAGACTTGAAGCGTCCTCCTTGTCAATACTGTTTACATACAATACCGGTTCATCCTCGATAATCAGATATGCAAAACTTGATGGATAAAAGTCAGAGATATACTTGATATTTTCCGGTTTGTAAACAAACATTGAATCCATATCTTCTTCATTTAATCTTGTAATCAACTCGTCATTTTTCATATAGTCACTACCTGCATATACTCTTGTCAAAATTTTTTTATATATAATAATATTTTTCAAACTTAAAATATTTAATAGATTACACTATATATCTAGTAATAGAATTTACATTTATGGGAAAGATTACAATGAATAAATTTTCAAAACAAGAAAAAATAGACTTGGCTATATCCATAACTGTTCTCACATTTATTATTCCATTGTACAGGAGATCAAACTTTACAGTTGATACTTTCCTATTATTCCTACCGATAGCATTTTTAACTGTAGGTTTAGGTTTCGTATTGCATGAAATAGGACATAAATTCGTTGCACAGAAATATGGATTTTATGCAGAGTTCAGAAGATCAGATAAGGGACTTATGCTAGGAATAGTGACTGCATTGATGGGCTTTTTATTCTTTGCACCCGGTGCTGTTATGATAGGTTCCCCAACAGGTTATATAACTGAGGAAGAAAACGGTAAGATATCCATAGCAGGGCCATTGGTGAATATCGTATTGGCTTTGATATTCCTTGGAATACAGCTGTCAATAGAGCCACCGGTAACTCTATCCAACATCAATCCAATGGCATATCTATACGTCATAGCACGGATTGGTTTTAGCATAAACAGTTTCCTAGCATTGTTTAACCTACTTCCAATACCACCCCTTGATGGTTCAAAGGTAATCAGTTGGAATTTACCTTTATGGCTTATCACCATTGTAATATCTGCCTTGATGACACTTTATACATATATCCATTAACCTCCAACCCCTTTTTTTGAGTATTTGATTAGAAAGATATCTTTAAAAAGTTATATCAACAATTAAGTATAAAAATTATAATTAACGAATAAAAAAAATAAAAAAATGATTATGGATTTATATGTTAAACGAGGCTCCAATTAAATATAAGAAATCAACACACCGGACCAATCTGCCGGAAGAGACCTTAGATAAGATATCTGACATCACGATGGATATAGGTCTTACCAGGACCAGTAAGATTACTCATCTTGACAGGTTAAACATCCCCGTATATACATCGGTAAGACCACTGGCAGATGAAGGTGCTGTAAGCGTATACGCAGGTAAAGGTCCAACGGATATACATGCAAAGGTATCCTCCATAATGGAAGCTATAGAAAGATACTCTGCCGAACAACAGGAAAGCGATGAAAAGATAATAAAAAGATATGACCCTGCAGATTGCCTTAATCCGGAAGAGTTGATACTGCCAAAAGACACATATCATGATGAAGAGCTTGAATGGACCAAAGCAGTATCCATTAAGACAGGAGATGAGATATACGTACCATCAAATGCTGTTTACCATCCATACAATAGCAAGAATATACATCACATCCACTTATCAAATACGAATGGACTTGCATCGGGAAACGAACTTGAAGAGGCAATATTTCATGGAATGATGGAAGTGGTAGAAAGGGATGCTTGGAGCTTCTTCGAGGTATATAAGGAAGAAAAGGCAGAGATTAACTGCCAGGATACGGACAATGAATACATCAGAAAGTTGCTGGATAAATTCGAAAGAAATAACGTGTCTATTAAACTGCTTGACTTGACAATAGAAAATGAGATTCCTACAATAGCTGCAGTCTCGGAAGATTTGACATTAAAGGACCCTGCACTTTTGACCCTGGGTATCGGTACCCATTTGGACCCGGATATTGCCGCGATTAGAGCCATAACCGAAGTGGCCCAGAGCAGGGCAACACAGATACATGGTACTCGTGAAGATACAACTCGTGCTAACTTGCTACGTCAAACAGGCTATGAACGTATGAAAAGACTCAACAAGCACTGGTTCAGAAAATCTTCTGAAACAATTAATCTGGAGGATATACCGGACAGATCATCCGATTCATTTAGAAAAGATATTGAAATAACGATGAAACTGCTTGAGAAGTCAGGCATTACAGATGCGTACTACGTAGACCTGACAAGAGAAATAGGTATACCGGTCGTAAGAGTAATCATACCTGAGATGGAGGTATATAGCGTGGACACATCACGTATTGGAAGAAGATTGAAGGAGAAAAATCCACTGGCGGGAAGTATTATATGAAACAGGTAATATTAATGAGAACAGATTTGAAGATGGGAAAAGGAAAGATAGCTGCTCAGGCATGTCATGCATGTCTGGCTTCATATAAGAAGGCAGATAAACTTCGCATAAGAAAATGGGAGTTAACTGGACAGAAAAAGGTCGTCCTGAAGGTATCATCAGAGGAAGAACTGCTTAAATTATATGGAAAAATCAAGTTTGAAGGCCTGCCATGTGCACTCATCACTGATGCAGGTCACACCCAGATTGAATCAAATACCAAGACGTGCGTGGGAGTAGGACCATACTCCGATGAGAAGATAGATGAACTGACAGGCCACTTGAAACTATTATAGATGATTTCGATGATTACTGTAGTAAAAATTGGAGGTAGCTTATTTCCTGAACATACTGATAGGCTATGTGAATATCTAAGCAAATCCAAGGAAAAACTAGTGCTGATTAATGGTGGAGGGGACTTTGCGAATGTACTTAGAAAATATCATGATGAATATGATTTTTCCAATGATGTTATGCACTGGAGTGCCATCAAATCAATGGATATAATCGGAGAACTTATAGCCAGCAGGAACAAAAATATAGAATGTATAACAGCCATTGAAGATATAGAAAAGGTACATGATAACAACAAAATTCCATTACTGCTTTGCTATGACATATTGAAGACCGAAGACCCACTTAAACACTCATGGAACATAACCTCTGATTCAATCGCATGCTACTTTGCACATAGACTAAATGCCAAACTATTAATATTAACAAATGTAGATGGTATATATAGAGGTAACATTTTCTCAAATGACAAAAAACTTATAAAAAATATAAGTGCAAATGAACTATTAATTTTTGAAGAGACTTGTGTAGACAAATGCTTGCCACAATTATTAACTAAATATAATTTAGACTGTTTTGTGATGAATGGTATCTATCCAGAGAGGGTACTATGTCACTTAAACGGTAATCATACAATACATACACATATAAGGAGGTAAACAGCATGGCAGAAAAAATGATTTGTACTTCTTGCAAACAAGAAATTTCACCAATCGATGAATATGTAAAATTCTATTGTCCTGAATGTGATGCAGACATATACAGATGTCCTAAATGCAGAACCTTTGGACACGAATACACATGTGAATGTGGATTTAAAGGACCATAAGCATAATTAATTAAAATTTAAAAAAAAATAAATATTTAGGTGATATTAATGTCTGACGTAGCAGGAATATTAAAAGTAATGCCAGAAAGTCCAGATGTAGACTTAGAAGCATTAAAAACAAGCATCCAAGGTGCTGTAGGTGAAGAAGAATTCGAAAGAATTGAAGAAGAACCTATCGGATTTGGATTAGTAGCATTAAATGTGACTATTGTAGTTGATGATGGTGAAGGAGGAACTGAACCAGCAGAAAAAGCAATAGCAGATTTAGATGGTGTTGCTAGCGTAGAAGTTACTGATGTAAGAAGATTAATGTAATTTTCATATAAGATTACAGTTAAACTACTTAGAGTAACTACATATAAAAAGGCGTATATTTAGCTATGCTAGGTATAGCCAAAAAATAGAGTTATTACATACAGATAACTCTCATTTTACACTATTTTTATTAATTTTTATATTACAAATTATATTACCCCATTAAATCATGTTTTTATTGTGGTTGATATGCATCTTCCATATTATTATTTGTTGATTAATGAAGGGTGACTATTATTCGTTTTTTACAAGTATTAATAATTAACTTTTTAGCCACAATTATCATTTAAGACATGGCCTATTTTAATGTAATCACCCTATCATATCCATATCCATATTGATACTAACAAATGAATTACAAATCATTTCTGAAAGTGAATAGTTCCAAGAACATCATACTTTTATTTGATGTGAAACAAAAATACTATATATTATGTTTCATTTGTGTTATTGACTAGTAATTTTCTAGTTAATATTATACCCGATAATTATTGGATGAAACCTGACAATAATATTAAGTAAGTGGTTAAAATGAAGATGCTAATAAGATATTTTATCAAAACTCATTGGAAAAAACTTATTCCACTCATCTTTTTCCAGTTTATTGCATCATTTTGCCAGTTCTATGGAATTTATATTATGGGAAAATTACTTAATTTAACATTAAAAGGAATTGATGTAAAATTTATGGGTTATTATGAAATAATTCTAATAG
>MVJJ01000034.1 GCA_003266145.1 Methanosphaera sp. SHI613 | reverse complement strand
CCAAATCTTTCAAGTTGTACCATATCATCGATCTTTAATTCTTTGGCACTTGATTCTATGAATCCTTCAACTTTTGAGTTATCCTGCATTACTACGCATGCTTTGATACTATCATCTGCAGGTGCCCATTGGATAATTCGTGCATGTTTTTCCTGAGCGGCTTCCAAGGATTCACTATCATATTTGCATGATTGTCCGGTTATTTCTACATTGACCAGGTCCATTAATCTTAATACTTTATTTTTATTAACGGCTATGTCATAGTCATCCTTAGGAATGTATGCACTACCTTTGAAGTTTAAGGTTCTGAATCCTTTTTCCGGTTGATTATAGTGAAGTTCACGTTTCACTGATAATTCCTTCATATCCTCTGGCAGGTCTTCTATATCAACCTTTACGGCTTCAGGTATGAAGAAATATCTATTGGTATTCTCTTCTATGATGTTACGGTTTAATCCGTAAATCTTTTTCCAACTGATTGTTGCATCTGCTTGTTTTGGACCAATCTCTTCGATTAATTCATATAATACTTCTTTCTTAATTCCACGTCTGGCTATGGCTCTTATTGTTCCTAGTCTTGGATCATCCCATCCACTATATTTGCCATCAGATATACCTTCTCTTGCTTTAGATGTACTTAGAAGAACATCATCCATCTTCAGACGACCGTAGTGAATAAATTCAGGTACTTCCCATCCGAAGTGTTCATATAAATAGCGTTGTTTTTCACTGTTTGCCAAGTGATCTTTTCCTCTTAATACATGTGTCATTCCCATTAGATGGTCATCCACAGTTACAGAGAAATTCATCATAGGATAAATTCTATATTTATTTCCTAATCTTGGATGTTCCTGGTCTACAATTCTCATTGCAACCCAGTCACGAATAGCGGGATTTTTATGGTTGATGTCTGTTTTCACACGAAGGACTGCTTCTCCCTCTTGCATGGTGTCGAATTTATTCCATAATTCCATATTCTCTTCAACACTATGACTTCTACATGGACATTCTTCACAGTTATCCTTGAGTTTCTTGAAATCTCCACCATCACAGGTACACATATAAGCTGCACCTATTTCAATAGCTTTCTCGGCATATTCATAGTAAATATCCAATCTGTCACTTTGGGTGTACACTTCATCTGCTTCAATGCCTAGCCATTCGATATCTTCAGGAATAAGATCATATGCATCAACTTCAACACGTTTAGGATCGGTATCTTCTATTCTTAAAATAAGTTTTCCATTATACTTCTGTTTGTATAACATGTTTAGTATTGCTGCCCTGGCATGACCTATATGTAATGGTCCGGATGGATTAGGTGCGAATCTAAGTGTAATTTCTTTTCCATCAGCATTTTCAAGTTCAGGTAATCCTTTAGGTTTTTCAGGTTGTTTTTTATGTTCCTCTAGTCCACCTAATTTATTAAGTTGTTCTTCTTGTTCTTCAGGGCTCATCGCATTAACCTTAGCAACTAGTTTGCCGGCTAATTGACTAACGGTCTTAGGATCTTTTCTCATATCCGGATGTTTACTCATAACCATTCCAATAACAGAACCGGTTTGACAGTTGTTTTGATGCTCAACTGCATTAGTTAAAGCATATTTATAAATAGTTTCTTCAATATCCATTGATATCCTCCGTTAATATAATAATTTGAAATAATAAAGTAAAAATAAATTTATAATTAAAATATTTTTTTCATTATAATATAATATATGTTCCAGAAGCTATAAAATAATTTTGAATATAGTACTATCGAGTTATTATCCACTAAAAAAAATATAAAAAAACAAATATTTAATTTATAAAAAAATCACATATTTATATATAATAACAATTGTGTTGTGATATTCTGAAATTTAAAAACAAATTGATTATATTATTTTTATTGATAATATTATTAGGAGTATTGTTAGTTGTACTGGATAGTCCCTATCTGCACATGATGATGGGAGATAATACTGATTTGGAGTCAATATATCCTGCAGCTGATAACAGAACCAACATATCCATAGTTGTAACAGGTGACGTGATGTTTGGTAGGAACATGCCCGGCGTATTATCATTGGATGAAAGTCCATATAGGTACGTTTCCAATGTGACGTCGGATAGTGATATACTTCTGGTGAATACTGAAAATCCATTCACCACATCCTCAAATGCCGTTAAGCCTGATGTTCCATTAAAGGCTAATCCCGATTATATCCCATTGATAAACGGTACCAAAGGTACAGTAATATCAGCTAATGCCAATAATCACGTATTTGATTATGGTGTTGAAGGAATGAGGGATTCAATCAAAAACTTGGACAGCAATGGTATAATGCATATAGGTGCTGGTGAAAACAAGAATGAAGCATCAAAACCAGCTGTAATTGAAAGAAATGGTTACAAGATAACAATATTCAATTATATGGATAGCGAGAATTTCCAGGAGTATTCACAGGAAGTAATGCCTATAGCAAAAGATGACAGCCCGGGTTATTCAGCATGGGATGATACGACCTCCCCTGAACAGATTAAACAGGCAAAAGAAAATGGTTCCGACTTTGTATTGGTTTATATCCATTACGGTAATGAATATTCAAGAAGTCCTAACGATAATCAAATCAACATATCCCACAAGGCTATAGATGCAGGTGCGGATGCAGTTGTAGGAGCACATGCTCATGTAACTCAGGGAGTTGAACTCTATAAGGACAGACCTATCTACTATAATTTAGGTAATTTCATGTTTGATCAAAGTAGATCCGATACTCATATAGCATACATGGTCAAGTTTAACCTTGAAAAGGATAATGTTACGGCTACTGTTTATCCGGTATATATTGGAGGATATTTACCTCAACTGATGGATTCAAGTGATGGTACTTCATTACTTAATGAATTAAATCCTCAATGTGAACAGATGGAAATAACAGATACTGGACGGGGTGTAATTCATTATACCTTGGGCAATAATACTAATTCAACATAAATTATCGATAAACCCTAAATTCACTATTTTTTTTATTTTTTTAATCCAAATTTTTTTTATAATACTAATAATATAACTATTAATATTAGAGATATTTTTTATTAATAATTCATTTTAAAATAGATTACAATTACGTGATATAATGTTAAGTATAGAAAGAACAATAGCTAATGAACTGGATATTAAGTCATGGCAAGCACAAGCAGCAATATCCCTGATAAATGAAGATAATACAATTCCGTTCATTGCCAGATACAGAAAGGAAGCAACCGGCGGTTTGGATGATGATACGTTAAGACAGTTATCCCAACGCTTAAATTACTTAATTAAATTGGAAGAAAGAAAAAGACAAATATTAAACAACATAGAAAAACAAGGCAAACTAACATCTCAACTGGAAGATGAAATAAACAATACGTTGACGCTTGTTGAACTTGAAGATTTATACAGACCATTCAAGCAGAAAAAACAAACAAGAGCTACTAAAGCAAGAGATAAAGGTCTTGAACCGTTAGCGTTGACAATATACGATCAACAGTTAACCCATTCTATTGATGAAGAAGCACAAAAATACTTAACTGATGAAGTTGCCACAATCGAAGAGGCTAAACAGGGAGCTAATGATATTATAGCAGATATGATATCTGATAAGGCATATTTCAGAAGATTCATCAGGGACATTACAATCAAAAGAGGTTCATTTTCAATAGAGGCTAAGGATAAGGAAGTCTCATCAGTATATGATATGTACTATAATTATAATGAAAACATATCAGACATAGTACAGCATAGGATATTAGCTATTAACAGGGGAGAAAAAGAAGGTATATTAAAAGTTAAGGTAGAGGCACCATTAAAAAATATCGAATTTTTCCTGGAGGATGAAGTGTTAATCAATTACTCAGAAAATCCGGATAAGATAGAGACTAATAAGTATACAACGGGTTTTATTAAAGATGCCATAAAGGATTCATATAAACGATTGATAGCACCTGCAATAGAACGGGAAATCAGAACGATATTAACCAACGTGGCAGAGGATAAATCAATAAAGGTATTCAAGAAGAATCTTGAACAATTGTTGATGCAGGCACCAATAGTTAACAAAAGAGTACTTGGATGGGACCCGGCATTCAGAACAGGATGTAAATTGGCGGTCATAGATGAATATGGGAAAGTATTAGATACTGCAGTTGTATATCCTACAGAACCACAGAATAAGGTATCTGAAACTATCGAAATAGTCAGAAATCTTATTGATGAGTATAATATTGATCTGATAGCATTAGGTAATGGTACTGCTTCACGTGAATCAGAAGAGATTATATCCAAAATTATAAAGGGTACAAATGTGGAGTATGCTATTGTAAATGAAGCTGGTGCATCAGTATATTCTGCAAGTGATTATGCAAGTGAAGAATTTCCGGAATATGATGTTACTGAAAGGGGAGCAATTTCCATCGCCCGAAGATTACAGGATCCACTGGCTGAACTGGTGAAGATTGATCCTAAATCTATTGGTGTAGGTCAGTATCAACATGACATGAATCCCAAGAAATTATCCGAATCATTGGATGGTGTTGTAGAAAGAAGTGTAAATAGTGTGGGAATAGATTTAAATACTGCCAGCAGTGCACTGATGGAACATGTGGCCGGTATATCTCCTAGAATAGCAAGGAACATAGTCAAGTACAGGGAAGAAAACGGTTCATTTGTAGATAGAAATCAGCTATTGAAAGTTCCGGGTTTAGGTGCAAAGACCTTTGAACAGTGTGCAGGTTTCATGAGAATATACACTCCAAAAAACATACTTGACAGTACATGTGTACATCCGGAATCATATGATATAGCTTTGGCTCTTTTGACCATATATGGATATGATCTAAGGGATGTTAAAAATGGTGGTGTAGACATTAAGGTCGAGGACATGGAAGCACTAGCCAAAGAGTTAGGTGTAGGTGAATGGACATTAAAGGATATAATAGATGAACTTAAAAAACCTGGCAGAGATCCTAGGGAAGAGTTAAATGCTCCACAGCTACGATCAGATGTTCTTGATATCAATGACGTTAAAGAGGACATGGTACTTGAGGGAGTTGTACGTAATGTTGTTGACTTCGGAGTCTTTGTAGATATAGGTGTTCATCAGGATGCCTTGATACATATATCTGAATTATCCAGTACACAATTTATCAAGCATCCATTGGATGTGGTGAGTGTTGGTGATATCGTAACTGTAAAGGTTTTATCCGTGGATTATGATAAAAATAGGATAAGTCTAACGATGAAATTTTAACATTTTTATTTTTCAATTCTTTTTTTA
>MVJJ01000100.1 GCA_003266145.1 Methanosphaera sp. SHI613 | reverse complement strand
TGGGAACAATATTGGGATTGGTTGCTTTAGTAATATTTATAGTATTTGCACCACAAATATCATACATTTTTTCCTATGGACAAACAAGTATAAGACTATTTGAGCCAACAGTTGACTTTTTCCATATCTTTGCATGGTTTTTTGTTGTATTTCCCGGTGGTGTAATCTCCACATACATGTTCCAAGGATTAGGAAAAGGAACAATGTCTCTCATATTTACAATAATACGTGAAGCAATATGTGCAACACTATTTGCAGCACTGTTTGGAATAATACTTGGATGGGGAATAAATGGGGTGTGGTTTGGAATACTCATAGGATACACCATTGGAGGATTAATAGCAATAGTATATGCAAATAACTATCTAAACAAACTAATAAAAGACAACAAAACAATTTAAATATTTAATAAAGATTAGATGATAGTTTATAAAAAAATATTTATATCAAAAAAAGTAAAGTTAAATGGGTGGATATAATTATCCATCCTTGTCGATTTTTTTAAAGGTTAAAGGATATATGGCAAGCATTATAAATGTAAATAAAGAATACTTAATACATGAAATTAAGTCACCATTTCCTGCAAGTTTCGGAATTAAAACAAAAAGCAATATAAACAATATGAATGCTCCAATAAATCTTACTATCGCATCCCTTCTACTTTTAGGGTTTTCAAAGTTTACATATTTTTCTTCAACAAGAAAACCTAATGAAATACCTGAAACCAATGCCACATATTTAATATAGTTTATAACAGGACAGAATATAATTCCCATCAAAGACAGTGCAGTAATTCCTAAATACACATATGTCCTATTTTCAACTCTATCAAAAATATGAGATAATATAAGGATTATTACTAAAGCAATTATGAAACCTGCTATAGTGTCTGTTGGAAAGTGAACACCTAATCCTACCCTTGAAAGTGCAACAATCAAGACTCCAATCAATCCAATAACTACATATTTCATATTCTTGATATATACTGGAATGGCCATAAACAAGTTGGTTGCCATCATTGTATGCCCACTTGGGAATGAATATCCTTGAATTTTAAAATTTAAAGGATCTTGACCTGCTACATTGGCATAAATACATTTAATATTATCCACAACAGCATATGGTCTTAAACGTGCCACACTAAGCTTAACAAATTCGCAGCACACACCAGCCACACCCAACGAAAGCAGGGTAAATCTACCCCATTCCTTGTTATATGCCAAATAAATTGAAATAAATAGTAATGCAAGGACATTTTTAGAAACTACCTCTGCTATAATTTTAAAAAAATCAAATACAAAACCTGGAAAATTACTTTGTATGAATAATATCATAAAAGATTCCCATGGAAAATAAAAACTTGTCTCTAACATAATATGATATATGGTCTCTCTTTAATAAAAAGATTACTGAAAAAGGAATTATCAATATTAACTCTTGATTATCTTCAATCTCTCCTCTTTTTGAAGCATCATATGGTTAATACCTTTTAACAACAGAAAATGACTTTAAATAAATGAATAATACAATATTTAACATTTATTATTTTTTTAACTATTTATTTTTAAATTTTATATTCAAACATGGAATATAATTATTACTTATCACACGCTCGGATAATCTTTATATACATTGTAAATTATAATAGATATAAGTAATACTTTTGATAGTTAATATTAATAAAATGTAATAAAACTGGATTTTGATAAAATACCCCTTAAAAGGGGCAAAATATGAAAAAGGAGACAGGTTTAAAGAGTACAGTTGGTGTCTTGGCGTATAATTTCCACTTTCTTATAGTATAGATATTGTACCAAAAAACCATTATAAAATATATTATTTGATTGGCCATAACTCAAGAGCCATTTTTTTTATTTAATACTCTTTTTTTTCATCTGTTGATGGTGGGCTTATGCTTTGATTTTTTTATAATCTCCATTGTGATGGATATCTTTATCAGGATTATATGGAATGTGATGGATATTTTTTTATATTTTTTAGGGAATATAATGGATATAATTATATAGTTTTATATGAATATATTATATTATAAGTAAATTGATTGATTAAACTATAGATTAGGATTGAACTTTTATGCCATCTGATGAGGAAATATTAAATTACATCTATGCTAAACAGTTGGAAATTGAGAATTTGAAGAAGAGTAAACTGAAAAACATTGATAAAAGGAGATTCAAGTTTGAAAAGTTAAAAGAGCACGTAGATAATTTCATAGACAGTGATGATGAATATTATTCTAGATTAATTGTCATGCCAGGACTTAGGGGAATTGGTAAAACCATACTATTGTACCAACTTCATGATTATTTGCTTAATGAAAAATCAATCAATAGGAATGACATTTTTTATTTGGATGTAAATGATTTAATGTTAGCCTACAATAGTAACATCAAAGAGGTAATTGATACTTTTATAGAGCAAATTCATCATACAACAATATCAGCATTAGATCATAAGATATTTCTACTTATAGATGAAGCACATCTAGATGATGACTGGGCAAGCTATTCAAGATTACTGTTTGACAAGTCTAACAATATATTCATTATTTTAACAGGTTCCTCGGCATTAAAATTGAATCAGAATACTGATGCTACACGTCGAATAACAATTGAAGAGTTATTACCTTGTAATTTTAGGGAATATATTCTATTAAATTATGGTATCAATCTAAAGACGGATTTTTTAAGACAAATGATAATTAAGGCAGATAAAAAGAGCATAGAAAAATCCATTGAATGTGAAAAAGAAATTCATGAAATGACACTGCAAATGGGAAATGCCTTGGATTTGGAGTTAAAGAAGTATATCTATACGAAAAGTTATCCCTTCGCATTAAACAATGATGAATTTGAAAGTTATAGATATATTAATAATACGATTGACAGGGTTATACGTGATGACTTGCAGGACTTTAAACACTTCAACAGTATTACAACCACTAAAATATCTCAGCTGATATCATTTTTAGCAACGAAGAGACCTGGAAGTACATCAAAACAGGTATTATCTCAGGCATTAAATCTGGATGTTAAAACCATTACAAAAATCTTTGAAGTATTAGAACAATCCGGATTAATTTTTTCCATACACGCCTATGGATCTTCGGGTAAGATGCTTAAAAAGAAGACTGAACACTTCTTCAGCACACCTTCTATCAAATCTGCATTAAACAATCGA
The DNA here is from genome assembly GCA_003266145.1 of Methanosphaera sp. SHI613. Classification (GTDB taxonomy): domain Archaea; phylum Methanobacteriota; class Methanobacteria; order Methanobacteriales; family Methanobacteriaceae; genus Methanosphaera. The sequence goes on along the minus strand of MVJJ01000100.1, from coordinate 356 downwards.
ATAAAACGTTATGATTTAAATGATATTCAATGCTATTCTGTATTGTTGGAGAATATGGTTGCTTCTACAATACATGGCATTTCCATAGATTTACTCTCACCAGTTGGATTGTTTTATGATGCGGAAAAAAGGGGAGTGGATTTCATTATTAAACTTGAAGATAAGACAATACCCTTAGAGGTGGGAATAGGAAATAAGACAAAGAGTCAATTAATTAGATCCATGAATAAGTATAATGCTCAATTAGGTATACTCGTGTCAAATAGAACTTCTCGGATTAAATATGAAAATAATATATTGTATATACCTGTATCGACATTTGCATTAATTTAGACATGAATTTTTAAGATTTTTTT
>MVJJ01000055.1 GCA_003266145.1 Methanosphaera sp. SHI613 | reverse complement strand
ACTTTTTCAATTTTTGATAATTGAAATAATGAAGGAGTTTTATGTTTTGGCATTTCAAAATCGAAAAGTTTAAGTTGTCTAGAATTCATATACTTATTTATAGAATAGATATTTTCAGTTTTCATAATAATATCTATTCTATTTTTACTATAAACACTTATTCTTTACCGTATTATTACTATAACGATAATTATTCTATAAAATCATGTTTACACTTGCTGCAAGTGTAACATATAAATTTCAAGTGTATACTTTCCGTATTTTACAATTTTAATTATTTAAAAAAAGAGTTTTGGTGACATTTTTTCGTTTCAATATAGGTTTTCTACAAAGCCGAATAAATGTTATTATAATATTTAACCGTTATTATTATTTTAAAGTTGAGGAAGCACTATAATATAGAATGTGTAAATAGCAATATATATTTGAATTAATAATAACAATATTATAATAATCTTCCTCATAAAGTAATTTGTTAGTTAATCTATATAATTATATGCTTTTATGTTGATTATAATTAGCAATACTTACTATCAATCTAATTTTTTTCTTCATTATCCCTTTTAGTTGATAATTATTTAGTTTTAAAAAAAAATAGGGGTTGATGGCTAATTTTCTTCATTAATTATTTCAAGAATTTCCGGATAAAATTTTAGCATTGATTTTAATTGACTGTCATTACTGCCTTTTCGATTATTTAACCATAGTGTCTGTTCATGGATAAGGTTTACCTCACGGGCAGGATTAACATAGATCAAGTCATAGAAACAATCATCCACAACTTTAAACTTGGTATGTTTGAGTATTGCCATAGCCCAAAACCATATGTCATCACCGTATCTGCATATATCCAAGAATCTTTCTTCATTAAACACATCCTGATATAGTTTGTGTGGTGGATATAGTATACCTCCCGCACCTGTCATGAAGTTAAGATATGATGCTTCGCTTTCGTCTTTTATAAGTTTCCACGTTGTATAATCAGTAAATTCTTTCTTGTTTTTCATTATCATGCGACGAGCTCTATGGATAATTATGTCATCAGGGTTAGATAAGTGTGTTTTGTAGAGTTTTTCAAGCCAGTCTTGTGGATAGTATATATCATCGTCTACAGTAACAATCAAATCGTTCGGATACTTTTTGAGTGTTGGTATTAATTTTTTATATGAATAAATATTATGATACCATTGTATCTCTAGTCCATTTTTTTTAAGTTTCAATACCATTTCCGGAATGTCCTGCTCTAAGTTAGGAAATTCCTCTTTAGCAAGCCATAATATTACCTTGTCCGCCTTCAGATTTTGATTCAAGAGGGAGTATATTGTATATGCTATTTCATTCATCCTCAATGGATAAGATGTTAGTGAGATGATAATCTTTTTGTCACGATTTTTCCTATTTAATCCCCATTTATCGTATGTTTTAATGTTTTCTTTAAGCTTTAACCTGTTAATGGATTTCGGTTGGTAAAATTTCTTATTAATTTTTATCAGACCTTCCTCCATACCTACAAGTACAAAGTAAACTAATGGGTTAAGTTTTGATTTTTTACAGTTTGGATTATATTCCTCATAAAAGTTTCCATCAAAATAAGAACTTGGATTTTTACCTTCCTCATGTCCACGATACATATAGTGGAAGATAGCAGGAACACTTAAATTATACTCATACTCTTTTTCATAGTAAACTGTGTCAAATAGTTCTAATTCAGTAATCTTTTTATAAGCGTCAAAATATGTTTTATTAGTAAATAAATCAATTATAATCTCTTTATATAGGTTATTTTCGAAGGATAATTTCTTTAATCCTGATGGAAGATGAGTTGTATTGTGTTGGAAGTTTTTTGGCAATATTGCTTCTTCGAGATAATCGTCAGATAAATCAAGATTTAATTTTGGATCATCTTCAATTGTTATGATGGTATCTCGTTTAAATGTCTCCATATCCATTTTTTCAAAGATAATATCCTTAAGTATTTTACGATATTCTCTATTTGTATAAAGATAATATCTGACATCGGATATTTTCTTTTTAAGCCCCATTTTTGGTTTTTTTTCATTTGAAGACATTTTATATTCCAACATTATTCAGCTTTAAATGTAATCTTTCTTAGATATTATTTTTGTTTAACTAATAATTAATAGTTATCTTATTATTTGCAAATCAAATCAATTTAATTAAACTAAATTTAATCTACTTTCGTGTAAATAAAAATTTATATTTAAGAAATAACTTTAAAATAATCTATTTTTAATTTTTAATAGAAACAATTTGGATTTTCGTTTCGTTTTTTCAAATAAGACCTTGTTTTGCATTTCAGTATAATTATTGGATGAGATGATACTTGAATAAAATGCTTGCTGATTAACGGGTAATCTATAAAGGGTGTTCTCATCCAAGTTCATTGATTTGAATTTATCCTTTGTTTTGTAGAATAATTCTTCCTTATATTCCTCTTTAATGTTATTGTAAATATTCAATGATTCGTTTATAACAAATTTATAATAGTTTATCTCTAGTTTTTGGAATAAGTTTTCCTCAGTTAAAAAATCATAAACTTCCTCGAAAATGTCGAAAAGTACAAAACTCTTATCTGTTCTTATTGAGTTGTTCTGTCTTGAGTCTTCGTTAGTCCGATTGTATTGGTAGAATTTATCAGGATTATAAGAGATATGTTTGGCATAAATCATGCTTTTAATATGAAACAGCACATCTTCAAATTCACTTTTATCTGAAAATTCCAGTTCATGTTCTTTAATAAAATCCAATCTATGTAGTTTGGTACAAACTATATGATATCCGTTCATAACGAGATTAATGTTATTGTTATAATCAAAGGAATATCTTTCCAAATCAATATTTTCATCAAAATGTACGTGGTATATCCTGTCTTTTGTTGTATTATTCTTATAATGTTCCGTTGCATTAAACAATACCAAATCGGAATCATTGTTTTTTGCAGTGGTATAAAGTTTATCTAATGTATCACTTTCAATCCAATCATCAGCGTCCAAGAATAATATGTATTCTCCAGTTGCTTTCTTTAATCCATAATTTCTGGCAGAACCAGGACCTTCATTTTCTTTGCTAAACACTTTGAAATTAGAATTATCTTTAGCATATTCATTCAATATACTTAATGAGAGGTCGGTTGATCCATCATCCACACATATTACCTCATAATCATTGAAGGATTGGGCAAGTATTGATTGTAAACATTTATCCAGGAATCTTTCCTTATTGTAAACAGGGATAATTATCGATATCTTAAATTCACTCATGTTGACACTGTTCTATTTTTTTCTATTATTATTTTTGTAAAACTTAAAATTTAATATCTTTGAAAAAATAGATAATTAATTAGTGTTAATAATAATTAGGTGTATAATGAATGAATTTTCAATATAAATTTTCCATAATTATAGCAATATATAATGTTGGAGACTATTTATGTGAATGTATTGACTCAATAATAAATCAAACATTAACTTTTGAAGATAATGTGCAGTTAATTCTTGTTGATGATGGAAGTAATGATAATTCATTAAACTTAGTAAAAGATTATCAGAGAAAGTATCCTGAAAATATTTCTGTAATCTCACAATCAAATCAAGGACAATCAGTAGCTCGTAACAATGGATTAAAATATGCAAAAGGTAAATATGTGAACTTCTTGGATAGTGATGATTACATATCAAAAAATACCTTGGAAGTAGTGTACAACTTCTTTGAAGAACATTTTGATGAAGTTGATGTTGTAGCAATACCCATGACATTATTTGAAAGAGTTAACCTTCCACATAGATTGAATGATAAATTTGATACTACTCGGGTATTATCATTAGAGGATGAGCCAAATAACCCTCAATTGTCCTCCTCATCAGCATTCATTAAATATGATGCTATAAAAGACTATGAATTCAGTACAAAACTGGTAAATTTAGAAGATGCATTGATTATCAATAAAATATTTCTAGATAAAAAGAAGTATGGTATTGTAAAGGATGCCGAATATTTCTATAGACAAAGATTGGCTGGTTCTAGTACTGTTGATTTAGCGAAGGAGAATAAAAGGTACTTTACTGAACGTTTAAAAAATTTCTATATTGAACTTGCCAATTTTTCCATTCAAAAAGAAGGACATGTTCCGGAATTTATTCAATATTTATTTGCATATGATATTCAATGGTTACTGGATGTAAATGAACTTGACATATTTGATAATGAAGAAGATGTTAATGAATTTTGGACTACATTGAATCAGGTATTGTCTTACATTGATATTAAATGTATTGTTGGTAATAAATATATTGAAGAACAGGTACTGCCTTTTTTTATTTATCTTAAGAATAATCGAAGTATTGATTTGATACCATCTGAAAATTCATTACTTGTTAAATCAAGGGGCCATGTTTTGGAAGATTTCTCTAAAATAGTATTATGGTTGGATATAATTGAATATAGAAATGGACATCTGAATTTTAGTGGAAATATAGAATCCCTGTTTAAAAATGAAAACATTAATGTGAAAGTTATTAAACAGTCCAATGGAAATGTTGAGGAATATGACACCAAGTATGTGGAGTACAACAATCATAAACGTCAAACATTAAAACATTTAGGAATAAATTGGAAGTACAACTACAACTTCGATACGCAAATTTCTTCATCGGTAAATGATAAGTTATATTTTAAAATTGAATATGATGATGGGCAGACTCAATTTAACTCAATACCTCATATAAGTTTCAGGGAAAGTTGTGGCTTATCTACATCAAGCGCCTATTTTGTAAAGGATTCAAAGATAATACTCTTTAAGGAAGGTAAATTTCATTTACTGCCTTATTCATTCAAGTCCATGTTACGATATGAATTAAGTAATCTCAAACGAATAAACTATGATAAAGAGCCACATTACCGTTTTGCAATCTTCACACATCTAATATATTTGGTATTATACCTGTTCATGAAAAATAAACGAATATGGCTATACTCGGATAGACCCGATTTTGCTGATGATAATGCAAAGGCATTATTTGAATATTCATGTGACATTGATGATGGTGTAAAGAAATATTTCATTGTCGATAAGGATAGTCCTAGTTATAACGATATGAAAACGATTAATGGAAATGTTGTGGCATTTGGATCATTTAAACATGAGATATTATATTTGTTTGCAGAAAAAGTAATCTCATCATACGTAAATGAAAACTTCATAAATCCATTTCATTATTTCACACCTTCATTATATAGTGGGCTAATAACTTCATATAGATACTTCCTGCAACATGGGGTAACAAAGGATGACGTATCAGAGTTCATAAAAAAATATGATAAGAACCTATCACTCATTGCATGTGTATCTGATATGGAAAGGGAATCATTCTTACAAAAAGGATATAACTTTGATAGTCATGTAATACAAACGCTCGGTTTTTGCAGATTTGATAAGCTAACATCAAATTCAAAAAAACAGGTACTCTTTGCACCAACATGGAGGTTGGAATTAAGTAATGAGGAAAAATTCATTCAATCACAATACTATCAAACAATCAAAAGCTTTCTAAACAATGGAAAATTGCATAAACTAATTCAATCTACGGGGTACCAATTAGTATTTAAGCCACACCCTGAATTAAATCAGTATGTTGAACTACTGGAAATACCCGAGTATATAAAATTATCAAAACAGGAGTCCTATCAGAAATTATTCAATGATGCATCCATTTTAATAACCGATTACTCATCAGTGTACTTTGACTTTGCGTACCTAAAAAAACCAGTGATATACTATCAGAAAGATGATGACTACCACTACAAGGAAGGATACTTTAAATATGATGCTCATGGCTTTGGACCGGTTATAAAAAGTGAAGATGAACTGGTTGATGAAATTCAGAATAATATTGATAATGAATGTAAAATGGTGGATAAATACATTTCAAGGGTTGATAAATTCTTCAAATTCACAGATAAGAACAATTGTAAACGTGTTTATGAATGGATAAAGGAAGATAAATAATCAATTTGTATATTAAAAAAATTAAGAAATTGTTTTTTTTAAATCATTTATTTTTTGATAACTGTCATATGATTTCTCTTTTTTTTAAGTAAACTTCATATTTTGAAGCTGTAAAGTTTTATAGGCTTAAATTATCTTTTTCTTTTTTATCAGTTCAATCAACCATTTGGTAATATAAATAGCTTAATATTCCATTTCTAGTTTTGTAACGTTTTTTTATTATTTCTGGATCTGTATTTCTATAGTAGTTGTCTAATTTGTTGGATGT
>MVJJ01000042.1 GCA_003266145.1 Methanosphaera sp. SHI613 | reverse complement strand
AAATACTTTTGGCCAAGTCTCAAATTACTTATTTGAAGTTTATGTCAACGTTCATAGTCTTGTTGCCTTCAAGCCATTTAAACTCCACATTATAATACCATCTATTATATAGGCTAGTGTAATAATAGTTCGGATTGTTTTTGAAAGTAACTTTACATGGAACTTCAGCCATCATTTCTTTTGTGCTGTTGTCATTGAGTTTAATCTTGGTGGATAGATAATGTCTTCCATAGGATTGCTTATATTCAAGTTTCATATTCTCGGGGATATAAACACTTTTAACCCTCTTTGTACCTTCATCAGAGTAATAGATATATTTTACTTCACTGCTTAACTGTTTTAACGTATTGTCCGTTTTTATAATATTGATAACATCTTCAGTATTCTGAAGTGATTCTGCTAATAATGGAATGCTTATAATCGTAAATATAATAAGCATAATCATGAATATGAAAATATATTCCAGGCTCAACTGTCCCTTATCGTTCATAATATCACTCCGATAAACTCGTTTATTAGAAGATAAGTATTTCCTATCGTCAACGTTATAATAAGGCCCGCTAATATAAATGGGGCAAATGCCACGGAACGTTTTATCTTAATACTGTCGGATATCAATCCCTTTTTGTTCAATTCTTTAAGAATGCCGATGTCCTCATCGGTCAATCCATGTGCCTTTTGCGTAATGACATATTCACAATCCTTATTATCGGATATCTTTTCTTTCAATGATCTTTTGTCAAAGAGGTATTTGTCATCCTTTTTTATCAGATTATATGAGGGTATCATCGATTCATGTAGTTTGTCGAGTTTAACTTCATAGCTAAGAGCCTCTTTTAAGAGGCCATCCTTTATGATATTCTTAACCACTATAGCAGTGATGAGTATCATTGATTCAATGAGGTAATTTTGAATGTTGTTGTATGATATGCTTATCATGATGATGATTGGTGTAATTATGATAGTCATGTATCGGAATTTTTTTGATAACCTGTTTATCATGTATGATATAAGCAGTAAAAGAAGTACATTTACTATGAGGTTATCTATATGGATTTCATAATTAATAATGAAAATAATTCCAAGTGTATTCAAAGTGGATAAGAGATTAATTAAATCATCTTTTTTAAATAAATCTTTTATTAAATATGACTTATTTTTAATTATCTCGTATAGTGTGATGAAGAGAATTAATGGTATTATGGACACTACGCTATTAACTATAACAGATAATGCCGGAATAAAAAATGCATTACCATAATATGGAAATACATATCCCCCTATATGAAAGTTGGGCAATATGTCCAGGTAATCGACACATAACAATGACGCTATTGCAGTAAGTAGCTTAACGTCTCCACCTGCCCATAAACCAAGATGCCACATCAGATAAACAATCAGGTACACGACAACGACCGATAATAAATATCCCAAAAAGCCGGCCGGATTCATATAAAAATAATAAACGCCCGCCAATGAAATGCCGCAGGATAACATGAAAAAAGTGAGCTTATTGCTTATGGTGAGTGTTTTATAATCCGATACTGATGCAAAAACAACACCTAAAACTAATATAGTCAATGCTAAAATCTTAATGTTTAAAATCATAATAATTATTTAAAATTATTACAAATAAAAAAAAGGAGGAGTTAGAATTTATTTTCTTTCTTATCTTTTGCAGCCTTGATGAATGACTTGAATATAGGATGAGTATCATTTGGACGGGACTTGAATTCCGGATGGAATTGACAGCCTAAAAACCATGGATGATCCTTAAGTTCAATCATTTCAACCAGGAAGTCATCAGGTGACGTACCTGATATGACAACACCGGAATCTATGAGGAAATCCTTGTATTCATTGTTAACTTCATACCTGTGTCTGTGTCTTTCTGATACTTCAGTTTCCTTATATGCCTCATATGCTATGGTATCTTTGGCTACTTTACATGGATATGCACCTAATCTCATGGTTCCACCCATGTTGTTTATTTTCTTCTGTTCTTCCATCATATCTATGATAGGACATGGAGTGTTCTTGTCAAATTCAGTACTGTTAGCTTCAGTTTCACCATTAAGTTGTGCTATGGCAATGACCATCGCATGTAAACCTAGACAGATACCGAAGATAGGAATATTGTTTTTGATAGCATATTTTACAGCTTCTATTTTACCGCCAATACCTCTTTCACCAAAACCGCCAGGTATCAGTAATCCATCATACTGGGCTAGTAAATCAAGGTTATAATCATTATCTGCCTTAATCCAGTCAATGTCTACTTTAACCTTGTTGTCTGCTCCTGCATGTTTAAGAGCTTCTCTGATACTGATATAAGCGTCTTCCAATTCAATGTACTTACCTACGACACCGATTTTTACCTTAGGTGCTTCAATTTTCAGGTCTTCAACTATCTGGCTCCATGCATAAAGGTCAGCTTTAGCCGGAGCATCTATTTTGAGTCTGTTTATTATGTAGTCTCCAACATTTTCTGAATACATGGTTAGTGGTACTTCATAGATTGAATGGGCATCAGGTGTGTTAATCACGGCATCTATTGATACATCACAGAAGTGTGCGATTTTTTCTTTCAGTTTGGAGTCAAGAAGTAATTCTGATCTGCATACAATCATGTCCGGATTAATACCGAGACCTCTTAACTCTTTTGTACTGTGCTGTGTTGGTTTGGTTTTGAATTCTTTTGCAGCCTTAAGGTATGGTACGTATGTGACGTGTACGAACATACAATTGTCATGACCTTCTTCATGACTGAACTGTCTTAGAGCTTCAATAAACGGTTGGCTTTCAATATCTCCAACAGTTCCTCCAACTTCAACCATTACCACTTCAGCCTTTGTCTTGTCGGCTATGTCACGTATCATGAGTTTGATTTCATCGGTGATATGTGGAATGATTTGCACACAAGAACCTAAATATTCCCCTTTTCGTTCTTTTTCAATTACTGAGGAGTATACTTTACCTGTTGTAATGTTGGCTTTACCTGATAATCCTACGTCAAGGAATCTTTCATAATGACCAAGGTCCAGGTCACATTCCATTCCATCATCAGTTACATATACTTCTCCGTGTTGATATGGATTTAATGTACCGGAATCCCAGTTAAGATATGGGTCTATTTTTATAGCCGTTACATTTACACCATATGATCTTAAAATTCTACCAATAGATGCTGATGTAATTCCTTTTCCGATGGAACTTACAACACCACCAGTTACTACAATATATTTTGACAAATTTATCAACTCTTCCTTTAAAAATTTAAAAATATTTTATTAATCCGATTATATAATATACATTGTAATAAGATGTATGTTAAAATATGTACATTATATAATAAATACTTTATCAAAAATATTAAAATTACTTAATAATAATGTAATATATCTACCTAATATTATTTAGTATTTACTATATCATGTGAATGTGATTTATATAGACATTCTAAAAAAATGGATTACACATTCCAATTACTTCATATGTTAATTAAATCATTTTATTTATTCAACGCAAAAATAAGATTTATTAAATCGAATAAAAGTCTAAAGATGTTTAAAAAAAAGATTAATAAAAAAAATAAAACATAGAAGAATCAACTTCTAATTTTTAACAGTAATCTTGGTTGATGTTGCTCTTGCACTTTGATAACCTAACCTATCATGACATACGATAGTAAGCGATGTATACTTATTTGCCGCAGGTATATTAATGTCCTTAAGCTGTATCTTACCATCCTGGATCATAAAGTACATAATCCTATTCTTCGAATCCTTCAGGGTTATACCGTTAACCTTGATGATTATCTTACTGGTACTAACAACATAATTGCCCTTATAATCCTTCAATGATCCATTCAATGACAACTTATGTGTCTTATTATTTATCACGGCACTGTCCACGTTAATATTAACTATACTTCTTTCAACCTGGAAATATGTATAGTTTACCACATTAGGGTAATAATTCTTATTGTATAATCCTGCAGTAACAGTATGATTTTTAGGATTAAAGCTCACGGCATCGGTAATTGCCATGAAACCCTTAGGAATCCTATATTCATAGGTGGCAACGCCATTAATGACTTTTGCCTGATAAACTGTACCGTCATCATTTTTAATTGTTATTCCATTTACCTTAAAGTAGACATACTGCTCGGAAAGGTTATGTATAACGCTAGAACGCTTACCGCTTGTGACATCATAAATTGTTGCGGTAAATTTGATGACAGTATCCTGTTTTGCTTTTGTGCTATTGCATTTGACCACTATCTGTGCATTCCTAAGCTTAATGTCTATCTTTGTAGTACCTGATCTAACCGCTTCATAATCACTGCTACCTGAGTAAACTGCTGTTAGATTCTGGCCATAACGTACATTCAGATATGCGATTATATCGGTTGATGCTACACCATTTTTGACGTACACCTTCAAAGCATTATTGCTGCCGTTAATCTGACCGTTATCCTTAACGGTAACTGAGTTAATCTTAAATATCACATAACCACTGTTTACAGGATTGTTGTATTTGTCGGTAACGGTTGCTTTAAGTGTGATTTTTTCACCAATGGTACCGTTAATCTTCGTAAGACTAATCTTTGTCGGAAGAATTGACGTTGTATAGACAATTGACTTCGTTGACTGACCGTAATATGCTGTGGTTTTGAATGTTACTGTCACATTGTTTTTTCCGACGATAGTATTCTTGTACTTGTATGTGAATTCTCCGCTGCCATTGGTTTTTGATGTATAGTTATTTCCATTGATTCTTATGTTGATTGTAGCACCACTTACGCTCTTGTTGTTTTTGTCAACAAGTTTACCTGTAATCAAACTCGTATTGAGTACATATGTATTGTTTGTATTTACCGTTAATGTAGTAGGAACAGGTTTTACCCTGAATAATATCTTCTTATATGTGTCATTATAACCTGTTGAGTTGCTATATGTCACCGTTAACGTGTAATTTCCGCTTTTAGTGTTTGAAAGATTTATTTTGACATGATTGTTTGATACCTTAGCCGTTGCAATAATTGTTTTATTTGCATAGCTAACCGTAATAATTCCCTCATTTATCTTTCTTGTCTGATTATGACTGTCAACAACTTCCACGTCCAATATTTGTGTTTGGTTTATAATGGATGTAATGTTATTGGCATTTATCGTGATGTTTTTATCTGTAATCTTGAAGCTGTTTTTCTGGGTAATGTTTATTCCATTATAGACAAGTACAGTTTCCAGGGTATAGTTTCCATTGCTTAAGCCCACAGTACTGTTTGAGATACTGACGTTTCCAGATTTTGTAATGCTATTTGAAATGATTTTATTATTGCTGTTGTAGAGGTATTCTCCATTCAGCTTATAGTATAACCTGGCACTGGAATTAAGATCTGAAACCTCAACAGTTAGGTTAAGTAAATCATCCTTATATTTTAGGCTGGTTTTTATCATCGGAATATCCATGGTATAAACCTTTATCGGAGCGGTATAATAATCATTATCGTTAGTATAAAGGTCTTCCCAAGTCTTTTGATTATCATAGCTAATAAATGATATATTTGCCCGTGAATAAACCGGATAATCACTGTCCTGAAGTGGAACATAGATATAATTCTTATCCATATTCTGTGTTATGTCTATAGTAACAACTACTTCATCATATCTGTTTACCCTATAGAAGTTATCAAGGTATATTGTCCTATAACCTGGATAGTCCACGGTACCCTTTTTGGTATTTACCAGATTACCGTTTATATACAATTTAATGGTATAGTTTGACGTGTTGACAAAGTATGTTCCAACGGCAGATATTGCCTGATTTTCATTTATAGTATAGATGTTTTTAATCGAATATGAGCCACTGGTATCGTCTATCTTGTAGATGTAACATACACTATCATATTGGTAGATATTAGAGTAATTGTATAGGTTATTGTAGTTTACTGCAAAGTTAATGTCATTATAGGTATTCTGATATAATATGTCTCCGATTACGCTATCATAGTATGATACGTACTGATAACCGTTATTTCCAACAGTTGTTCCCCAGCTGTTCTTGATGATAAACGCTCCGTCACCCGGAGGATTAGGAGAAAAGTTACTCCTGCTGTAGGTGTCATTCCATCCAACGATACAGACAACGTGATTTGAGTAGGATGACTGGGTGTAAATGTTCAGGTTACTGCTTGACTTTATACTTGTAAATACTCCACCATACTTCATGATGGCCTCCTTTATAAGGTCGTTGTCAGTGTAGTTCTGTCTATGTGGTATGAAGTATACGTTCTGCACCTGGAATTGTGTTGTATACTCAGGTGACAATACTGATTCCGTATCATATTCATCCATTGATTCAAGAACCGGTCCAAGTCCACTTACAAAGTATCCTACAGGTTCCAGGTCATAACCACCATCATTAGGAAGCAGATTTGCATATCCATTAACTGAAAATCTCTTTAAGATGTTTTTCAGGTTGTTTTCAGAGAAATCATAAGTCACATTGGTTACCTTCTTGATGGATGATTCAATGGCTGCCATCGATGCAAATGTAACACAGCTACCACTTGATCCCTGTCTTTTAACGGGTGTTGTCTGATTTAAGTCTACCAAATTATAATAACTAGGCAGTTTAACTGTTATGTCGCTATATGTTCTTGTTGGTGTGATAATATTGGTCTTGTTATAGGTGCTTGACTGGATGATAAGATCATATGTGCTGTTGATTTTTTCGTACTTTGAATTACCTGAATAGACAATGTCAATATCATAGATTCCCTCTTTTAATGAACTTGGAATCGTATAAGTATAGTTCATATGTTGCCCTGCTTTAAGGACAGTTACCTTTGTATTATTGATATATAAACTTACGTTACCGCTGATATCTGCATTTGAATCAATTTCAATCAGAACTGTTGAATTCTTTTTGGCTATAATATCATCACTTAAAAGTAATGGTGTTATCTTTGAGGATAAATTCATAACCTCATTATCTATCACTACAAGAAGCTGTGATTCATTACAATTATATTTTTTTGTCACATTATTCTTGACGTTAAATGATGAAATCGTCTTATTGTTTTCCTTTATCCTGAAATAGACAAGTCTTTGGATTGACGTATTTACTTTCTTAGCATTTGACAGTTCATTTAATGTAACGTTTACTGTATCATTTGCACCTTTATACAATCTCATCAGTATCCATGTATCTGGTATGAATCCATCGGTAACTTGTTTGAAGTCAGGATTATTCACACCCCACCAATTATTGTCAAGGTTGCATGATTTTGTGGCAAATGGCAATACCATGGATTTGTCAACATCATCACTAACTAAAGCCGACTTCTGAATACTTAAGGTATTGTTGAATGAAAATACGCATCCTGCAGTATCTGCATTGTTTGAATCAAATATGCTATCGCTAACGCTAAGTGGCGTATACATGGCGTATATGGCACCTGCTATTGACGCATTGTTGTCTGTGAAGTTTGTAGTTTTTATTGTAACTGTCTGATTTTCCAGGCTGACTATTGCACCACCATAATATTCGGCATTATTTGATTTAAAGAGGTTATTTGTAGATTCAAGCTTTGTATTATACAGGTATATACACCCGGCATAACTTGCATTGTTGTATCTGAATTTGCTCTTGTTTATCTTGAAATATGAATTTCTTGCATAAACGGCTCCTCCAAGCTTTGCAGTGTTGTTTTCGAATAGACAATAGTTGAGTGTAATGTTTGAATTTGAAGTGGAGTAAATGTTACCGTATACACCGCTGTTGTTGAAGAAGTTTGTACCTATAACTGTCACGTTTGATGATGATGCATATATACATGATGAATAATTGTTGCGGTAATTCTTGATGAACGTACAATTATCGATTTTCATGGATGAATCCTGAAGGTATATTGCACTTGTCTGTGAATTCTTATTCATAAAATTAATATTTGTCACATTAATTGATGAATGATAAAGATGAATCAATTCACTTTTTGTAGATTCAATAGTGATGTTCTTGCCGCTTTCACCTATGATATTGAATGAGGGCTTATAGCTAAAGTATAATGATGAATTCAATGTATATTTATCCGATGTGGAATTCGTTATAAGATATATACTGCCTCCATCCTCAAGATTATCTATAGCATTTGAAAGTGTTGTCGGATTATCCCGTGTATCTCCAACATCATCTTTGCTTGCATTGGAGCTTACATAGATGACCGGATATTTTGTCTGAGCCTTAAGATTCTTCTGGATATCAGCATCTTCATATTCTTCATTGTCCGTGATTGATGTCTGCTGTTTAATGGCAATGGAATTAATGCCATTTTCTTTTTCTAATGGATTTGTGTTTTTTATCTCATCGCTTGCCGAAGAATCATCAACGGCACTAACCATACTGATAGCATATATTAAGATTATTATCAGTATAATCAATAAAAAACCATATTTTCTATAATTTTTCATAAAAATTCTTTCCATTTTTCATTATAATCAATGATTAATAAACGAAAATATTTTTGTATTTACTATTTATTATATTTAACATAATTTATCTAGCAACCGACTAAATAAAGCAAGGTTTTAAAAAATATTAACGATATACATTTAAATAATACATATCAGGTAATGATTACATGGAATATATTGAAAGTGAATGGGAATTTCTACAGAATCCAAAGCGATTCAAGAAGGTCGTAAATACCAATGTAAATGTGGATATAGCCGATATTCTAATTCAAAGGGATAACCAGTATAATATAATAATGAAGTTAAATGTAGATTCCTTTACCAAAAAGGATGAGAAAAAACTAAAGAAGCTTTCCACATTCATATTCAAGGATAAATATATCCTGCATAAAATCGAATGCAGCTTCAAGACAAAAAAAGCTTCGAAAATAGACTCATCAAAGACAATCTTCATATACAAGGTTTACAGGATAGAACGTAAAAAGACCACCTATTCTGCTTCCAAGAAAATCGATTGGTTTTTAAACAGCGTAAAGTACAAATCAAACAACAGACTCTTCTGTCAGCATTCAAGATATGTTGATGGTCGTAGGTTATATCCAAATCATATACCTGAAGATAGTCCATTTACTAAGGAGGACTTAAACAGGATAACTATATCCTGTCCTAAAACGAAGTTCAGAAAGATAACCATACGATTGGTTGATGAAAAGTTTGAACCGTACTGGTCAAAGGCCATAGCCGTGGAATATCATTCCATGCCTACCAAGGAGGAGTCAGAAAAGATCCATTCGATTCTTAACTTCATCATGGGCTGTTATCTGATTAAGATAGGCACTACTAAACTGGACATCAACAATAACAGTATCGGTGAAGTGTCATATCCACCGGAAGAAGGATTTGATGTAAAATACATCTGCCACATGCCTGAAAAGTCAGTCGTATTGCCCATAATCCTAGAGGATAACAATCCTGATATAATAATAAAGAAGTTAAGCTATATAATAAACACCTACCTTAATCTGGATGTTGATTTGACCCATACATTAAACCTTTACAATCAATCCTTTGTAAGTAATCCTAAGATTGAAATAATAATGATTGATGCCGCGTTGGAATCCTTTGCACAGACAATGGGATTTGAGGGTCTGGCCAAAAAGAAAATCTACACATTCATATATGACATTGGTATAGGTACGAAGGATGGGGATAAGATAAGTCTGGGTACTATCGAAGATGAACTAAGAACAATGCGTAACAATATTACCCATGGACATCTGGTAACCGATAAGCAGAAATTGTTTTCTTCAAACATCGCCTATAGGGTTTTATACTCAAGAATATTGCTCAAGTTCCTGAAGGTCAACAAGTATTATGATTTAACTACTGGTGTAATAAGGCCTATAGGGGAGTCTATTGATGCTAAAAAATTCAATAGGATACAGGACGTTCTAAAAAAAGAGAAATATAACAGTTCACGTAAATACTATATGGATTTACATAAGATAGTTAGATAATGATTATTAATCATAAAGATTATCTAACATTCTTCTAAATGTGTTTTTTTTATCGTTCATTGTTTTCATTCATTTTATAATGTTAAGGCTATTTTTTATGCTTTTTCTTAGCCCATTTTTTCTGTAGTTTTTTCTGTGTCTGTTTGTCTGCTTCTATAACTGGTCCCGTGAATGAACAGTCGTTGCATGAACACATTGACCAGTTTTGTGGAAGTGTCCACTCTATATCTGATGAGCCACATCTGGGGCATATTTTTAATTTCATATTTATTAATATTAACTTATGTTTATTTAAATATTATTTCTTGATTGAATTTAATGATTATTTTTTCTATTTTTAAAAGTAATAGTTATATGCTCTTATATGGGTTTATCATTAATTAATTTCATGTTATTGCAACTGGAGTTAATGAAAAAATTTTATTTACTAAAAGAACATTCATGAAAGGCTTAAATTAGAAAATATAAATTTTCTATTATAATTCATTAAACTATTTTTTATTAATAATTATTTATAGGAATAAATACATAATATTATTAACAAATCATGGAGATTGTAATAATGGATTTATATGACTACAATAAAGAAGAAGACATAATGACCTTCAAAAAGGATATATATCATAAAGAATTTACACTAAATATAAATCCATACATTAAACTAGAATTAAACGATTCAAGTATGGTAATAGGTGTTATAATAAAAAATGCATCAAAAATACTAAAAAAACCGAAAGATGAAATATGCATCTACAAGATAACATGTATCGTAACATCACAGCCCGGCTCAATAGAACTTGAACTAGCCACACAGTACAGACGTGAAAAACCAAAAAAATACACTATTAAAAGAAATGTATATGTAGATGTAATAGGAACCGAATTTATAATCAATTAACGATAAATAAATATCCTATGGTGATTATAGTTAAATACAATATAATCATTATAGGAGATTAATATGAAAATTGATGATAACCGATTAAAAGATATAAGTAAAAACATTGAAATTTTACGAAATTCCTCTCCCCTTATTCATTGTATCACTAATTATGTAACAATTAATGACTGTGCCAATGCAGTACTTGCTATAGGAGGATCTCCTGCCATGGCAAATGAAGCACCAGAGATAAAGGAGTTTGTTGAACTGGCAGGTGCATGCGTAATAAATATGGGTACATTGCTCGACAATCAGATAGAGGCTATGAAAACAGCAGCAGAACATACCAAAGAAACAAACACTCCCCTGGTAATAGATCCAATAGCACTTGGAGTATCAAAGCTAAGAAACGATACGACAATCGAACTGCTTGAATTATCAACACCATCAATCATACGTGGAAACATGTCTGAGATTAAGGCACTTGCTAATCTATATGATGTGACTGATGTTTCATCCAAGGCAAAAGGAGTTGACGTATCCGATAGCGACATCATATCAGAAAACAACCTTGAAGAAAACATTGACATAGTATCACAGTTAGCCTCAAAATTAAACACAGTTATAAATGTATCCGGTCCGATAGACATAATATCAGACTCAAAAAACAATTATATAATCGATAACGGTGAGGCAATCATGAGCAGAATAACCGGAAGCGGCTGCATGCTAACAGCAGTACTCGGTGCATTCGCCAGTGTCGCAGACCCACTTGAAGCAGCAATAACTGGAACACTATCCATGGATATAGCAGGAGAACTTGCATACAAGAAAACACTATACAATCATGAGGGATCAGGCTCCTTCAGAACATATCTGATTGATGAACTATACAATATGGATGATGAAAAACTAATTAAATACTCAAAGTTATATGAGGTGTAAAATATGATAACCGCAGATTTTGCAATACTTCCCGTTGGAATTCAGTCAACAGAGCTAAAAGAATATGTGACAATGGCCGTGCAGGTAATAAAGGATTCAGGTCTTAAATATCAGTTGACTGCCATGGGAACACAGATTGAGGCAGATAACTACGAAGAGTTATATTCTGCTATAGGCAAGGCCCAGGAGGCATTGTTTGAAATGGGATTGGGCAGAGTATACACGGTTATAAAGATAGATGACCGTCGTGACAAACAAAACCGAACCCTGCAGGCAAAAATCGACACAGTAAATGAATTATTGGAATGATAAGTTCATTCCGATATTTTTTTCTAGTTAACTAGGGTGTGCGACAATTATTTTGCTATGTGAATTGTATATAATTTAACTATGTATTCTAAACAAAAAAATAATAGTAATTTTAATCTCATGAACATACTATTAATAAAATCATGCAAAAGAACTCTGAAACGGAATTGTTGCACGTTCTCTGAACTATGAATGATAGTTTATTATGCAACCTAAACTTGGAAAATATAAATAAACTTTTTACTAAAGGGTTAATACTTATTGGATAGGGAGGGGAATGTAAATTTATCATAATCATTCCTCACGTTCAACTGTCTTGTTTCTGACTTCATTTATCTACGAATTATTATGATTTCCCTTAAAATTAGATTTATATCGATGAAACGATATATAAGAGTAATATACTTATTACCTCTGGGAATAAAATTATGACAATAGTTATCAATGAAATTAACTGTTGTCTGTAAGCAAGAAACCTCATGATTTCACCTCCCTTGAGATTAAGGGTGATAATTCTCATGCTGAATTAATCCCCTTTGGAGGATATGGTGTTGAGGGTAAATTTACAATAAGTATATTTATGATGGGTAATATAAATAATGATAATATTATTACATTATGGGATTGAAAATTGTATAAAATAAGGGTTCGATTAAAAAATGTTGTAATGATTAAAACTCATTTTATTATAAAAAAACAAGTTTTATACAACATCGCATGAATGAAGAATCTTGCTTACAGACTTCTTCTATTAAATACTATGAATATGATAGTATTTAAATATACCTATTACACTTTAATACATATCTTAATGACATTATAATTCTTAATTTAATCCAATAAGAATTTTAACTAATTAAAATACGAAATCAAAAAATATCGATAAATTTTTCATATTTTTCTTTATATGCATATCCCTAATTTTATTATAGATGAACGTCTTCATTTTAGGATAGTTTATTTCTCTATTATTATCAGTTCTATTTTCATTTTTTTATTTCCTTATGTCAGGGTATAGTGAAGTAAAAGTTGAAGTCCTGTCTATCAAAACAAGGATTACTTCTGTACAATATTGTTAATGTACTAAAACCAACATTCAAGGATAATGATTGATATATTGAATTATAACAAGTAAAAGAATGAATAAAGAAAAAAAACACGAATTTATATTTACTAATAAATTTGCCAGTAAAAAAATCAACAAATCTAACTAGAAGAAACAACCCCTGAATCAACAGCAATTTTTATTAAAGTATGAATTTATAATATTCTTATTTAAGAATTCATTTAAGTATAAGTATTTAAAAATTGATTTTCAAAAAACATAGTATTATATATTTATAACAATAAAGAATTATACATGGTTAAAAGAGACTTATATCTGAACAGGATTTTATCATTAGTTGATAAAGACATTATCAAAGTCATTACGGGCGTAAGAAGATGTGGAAAATCTTACATGTTTAAATTAATCATTGAAGAATTAATTAATAGGGGAATATCCGAGGATAATATCATTCTGATTAATTTTGAAAGTTCAAAGTACAAGAATGTTTCTAATTCCCGAGAACTTGATTTATTGATCTTTGACTTAACCAGAGACATCACTGGTAATTTCTACCTATTTTTTGATGAAATTCAGAATGTTGACGGATGGGAAAAATCCATAAATGCTTATAGGGTAGATTATGATTGTGATATTTATATTACAGGTTCTAATTCAAAATTATTATCTGGAGAATTAGCCACGTACTTGACTGGACGTTATATGGAAATCAAGATGTATCCTTTTTCATTCAAAGAATTTTTGGATTATAAAAAATCCGTAGCTACTAAAGAATTGTTCAAAGAATATCTGCTTTATGGGGGATTTCCCTTTTTATTGTCCTTGGATTATGAATATGATAAATATGAATATTTAAATGATTTACTCAATTCCATATTTCTTAAGGATATAGTAGAACGATATAGTATTCGTGATGCTAATTTACTTAGAAGGGTCACTGATTTTCTATTGGATAATGTTGGTAAAATTGTATCTGCAAAGAGTATTTCTGACTATCTTAAAAAAGAGGAAAATATACGTGTTTCGCCAAAAACCATTTATAATTATTTGGAATATCTTTCAAATGCTTGTTTACTGTATAAAGTACAAAGGGAGGATTTAGAGGGTAAAAAAATATTGTCCATTAATGAGAAATATTATTGTGTTGATCAGGGATTTAATCAGGTAAGTATAGGAAGAAATGAACTCAACAATAGCAGGATTATTGAAAATATGGTATATTTTGAACTTTTAAGAAGAGGTTATGAGATTACTATAGGAGTGATTGATGATTTTGAAGTCGATTTTGTCTGTAAAAGAATGGGTGAAAAGATCTATGTTCAGGTCACAAGAGAATTATCTAATGAGGATACGATAAATAGGGAGTTTAGATCATTGCTGATGATTGAGGATAACTATCCGAAATATGTTATTTCCATGGATGAATTTAATTATTCTCAGCAAGGAGTAATTCATATGAATCTGTTGGATTTTTTAACAATGGATTAGATTGGCAATCAGTTCCAAACTCTTGTATTGTGGATAATTATTCTCTTAAGCATCTTTTTTTCATTTACTTAAATATCAACCCTAAGCGTCTTATAATTGAAAGATTTCACATACTTTTTTCACACCTTTTTTTCCGAGTATCCCTATTGATTTTAATGTTAATATTATTCTTTCATTTTCAGTCATCTTTTTTTTAGATTGTTCGGTTATTGTCTGATATTTTTTCTTCAATGATATGACATATTATGAATAACTGTCAAATAAAAAAGTCCCGTATTTTTACTTCTTTATATGGAGGTATATTGAACTAACATACGATTAAATATTTATTTTTCACCTACATCACTAGATGTGATTGTGTTGTTTTCTATATTACTGTATAATAAATTGATTGTTATTTATGATATTGTAATGTAATAAA
>MVJJ01000035.1 GCA_003266145.1 Methanosphaera sp. SHI613 | reverse complement strand
GCTAGGGAAGTTGCTGATATAACTTTACTTAGACCTACACTTGAAGATCTTATTACTCTCAGGTTACTCAGTCAAAGAATGTTGGATTTAATACATAGAAACTACAGGTATATCGTGGTTCTCAACACGTTATTCATGGCCTTAGGTATTGTGGGTATTATTCCACCATCACTTACATCAGTATTCCATAACGGTAGTACGATGCTGTTAAGCTATGATAGTGCTTCAAGTAAGAACTATGATATTGTTCCAAGGATTTCAGAATCCTAATTTTTTTTCTTTTTAACTTTTTTTTTCATTTTAAAATATTTACATATGTTTCATTTATTTTTTTAGTCTTTGTTGTTTAATATTTCATTGTAATCTATTTTTTGCCAATAAATCATAGTAAAATTTATCCATTTTATTAATTATAAATAATATCTGCATAATCATCAATATATGAAAACTATGTTTTAATAGCTTTAAATATCTTTTTAAGTTCAAATTATCAATTAATCTTAAAAATAAACATTTATATAGAAGAAATTATAAAATATTAAATTGTAAGTTTATTAAAAGAGTATTTGTTAAACTTGCATTTATTTAAAAAAAATTATATGGGTTGTCAATTTATGAAAAGAAATACCTATAAAACAAATGAAATAATTGAACAAATAAATAAGATAAGCAACAAAGAATCTCTAGAATATATTTACATGGATAATATAGAAGAAAATAATATAAATCTGGAACAAGTATTCGAAGATCGTTTTTTAATAACTCACAATAAAGATGAAGAGTTAGTAATGATAGATAATAATTCTGACGTAAATAAAAACACTCTTTTATCATTTGTTCCGGAAGTTGATTTGATGATATTAAACGATCAGATGGAAATATCCACTTCAGTCCTGGAACAGATGATATCAAGGCATACAATTATCATAAAAATATTTGATAGGATATATTACATAGAAGATCCGCTCAAAAATGAAATGTATATCACTACTGAAAACGAATCACTGAAGATTATGAACAATGGGATATATACTAAAATCAGTCAAGATACTACTCAAATACGTTGATAAAAATATTTATATTTAGATAAATATATCTATGTATAGATTTATATGAATTTAGAATTTGACTATTTAACATCTATTTCAATAGGATTATTTGCAGCTAGTCTAATTTTATTTATTTGTAGATTTATAAGTTATCCAATAACTGGAACAATACTGGCAGTATTATTCTCCTCATTAATAGCGGCATTCATATACAATCCATCAAAAAAACGCTCTGCAAATCGTAAAACATTACGTGCTACAGCGGCAAGTATATTATTCAGTATAATTTTTGGTGTAATGTTCTTGATATATTACATTCCAAGGTTTAATGCAGTATTAACGGGTGATATGGCAAGTGGCTTATCCATATTATTACTCGTTGCAATAATATTATTTGGCGGATTAATACTTGGAAGTATCGGTGGAAGTATAGGTGCTACATTTAGGGATATACTATCTGTAATAAATAAAGAAAAAACCGATAAATAATCCTTTCCATTACTTTTTTTAATATTTTTTTTATATTTTCTTTAATCAAATACTCTTTTTATAAATTAAAATAAGGACATAATTATTTAATCAATTATTTGACGAGGATATGTTTTTTTCTTAAAAATGATTTTAATACTTCTTTTATATCTACTAAATATATAGAAATTTTATATATTATTTTAAACAGATTATTATTGTATAATAATAGGATTTTTTTTACATGAACACATTTAATATAAACAAAATAAAACCAGCAGAAATAAAAACTATTGGTCACTATACAGGTTACGTATCAATAGTACTGGGATTATTCATGATTATTCCAATAATATGTGCTTACATTTATAATGATCCTGATATATATTTACACTCATTTATCATATCTGCAGTTATAAACATAACCGTAGGTGTCTTATTATATTTTATATTCAACACTAAAAGTATTACCAATTTATCATTGAAGGGTTCATTGATATTCGTAATGAGTATATGGGGTTTTGCATCAATATTCGCATCATTACCCTACTTCATATCAGGAGATTTATCATTTGTCGATGCATTCTTTGAAGGAATGAGTGGTATAACCACTACTGGTTTTTCAATGTATGACGTATACACATTCCCATATTCAATATCAATATGGCGATGTCTAATACAATGGTTTGGTGGTTTGGGAATAATATTCCTGCTATTGGTTATCGTACCATCATCTGTAAGTCTCAAGAGATTATACTTTGCGGAAGGAAAAACCGAACAGATGACGCCTAATATTAAACACACGGCTACAATCTTTATCAAGGTGTATCTCATATTAACGGCCTTAGCCATAAGCCTATACTTACTTGCAGGATTAGATCTCTTTGATTCGATATGCTATTCATTTGTGGGTATAGCTACCGGAGGTTATTCAATTCATCCAGAACATATAAATAACTTCACAAATCCTATAATTCAAGCAATCACGATAATAGTAATGCTTATGGGAGGAACAAATTTCATAGTTCATTATAGGATAATGAAGGGAAACTGGAGAAAACTACATAAGGATGTTGAGATAAGGGCCATGTTTGCTATCATTGTTTTAGCGACGATAGTTATTGCAATAAGTTTATACATCAATGGGTTATACGGTCAGAATGTAGTGTTAATCTTCAGACATTCACTATTCCAGGTAGTGTCCATATTAACATCTACAGGATTCTTATCAACTGACATAAACATCTGGACACCATTCAGTTATTACGTACTGGTACTTTTGATGTTTACCGGTGGAGCAGTATGTTCAACTGCCGGTGGAATAAAGATATACAATATTCTAGTAATGTTCAAGGCAATATGGTGGGAAACACAGCAGATGTTCCTGCCGACAAATACTGTTATTAAAAGAAAAATTTACCATGATCAAAGAAAAAGGGAAATATCAAAGGATGCAATCAGAACGATACTTGTATATATCATAGCATATATGTTATTATTCATTGTAAGTACATTGATAGTTCTGATGTTCTCTAAAAACTTGGAAATATCCACTACAGTTGTTGCGGCTTCAATCGGAAATACGGGAGTGGCACCATCATATATTTCCCCATCAAATCCGTTGATTGTAAAAATAGTTTTAATAATTGACTTCTGGGCGGGAAGGATTGGAGTATGGCCATTACTACTTTCAATAGTCTATCTGGTTTACATGTTCCAAAGTAAAATGGAAAATAAAAATGAATAATATTATTCATTAAACTTCTTTTTTTTTAAAAAATTTTATCTATAATACTTGTTATTGCAAGAGTATCACTGTCATCTTTTCCTAATCTACGCATGCTCTTGGCTGCAGCTTCTACAGGAGTATCATTGTTTTCCATCATGAACTGACTGATATATGTGATAAACATACGGAATTCTCTTTTATTCTTAAATGTTTTTCTAAGAATTCTATCAACCTCTTTTTCATCGGCCCCACTTGCCAGTTCGACTTCATTGTTTTTGGATTTATCATTCAATACGTCATTTATGGTATCAATGTCATAATATTTCAGCAGTTCATCCAAGAATGCCTGATTCATACGTTTACGGTTTTCCTGATGTTTTCTTAATTTTTTATCCATTTGAATTCGTTCCAAGAATCCATCATAGAATACTTCTACTTCCGGTTCTGTTTTAAATAATTTTGGTACTAGCTCAAGTAATTGGCTATCGACATTCAAACCTACAAATTCCTCATCTTCATCTTCCTGTTCCATTCTAATTACTTCTTCTGGTTTCATATAATCACCATTAAATTTTTTATCTATGATTCTTCAGTGATAATCCAATATTATCATTTATGGCTGTTATGTATCTGATTTTTTATATTCTCTATACTTCCATAGGATGCCAATAGTTCTTCTAGTGCTTCATCACTAAGATTATCTAATATAAAATTTACATTATCTTCACTTATTACATATTCATTTTCATGTTTTCGGCCACTAAATATTATCTCGGCATTTCCAATAGCATAAAGTGTATTTAGGTCTACTTCCATCCAATCATCATCACATAGTGCTAAAGTGGATATGAGAATATAATCTTTCTTATCCAGATAATATAATGATTCTTTACAGTTGCTGTGAATGAACATTATTTCGTCATTAGCTAAAATTAAATTCAGTTTGTTGTTCTTGGATAATCTGTGAATAAGAGTATCCATGTATTCACATAACTGCAGGTCATTGAGTTTTTCATTGTTTTCTTTTTTATTGATACAGTCAATGATATAATATAGTAATCTTTCTGAATCTGTCTGTCCCCTTTGAATATCCTTATAGTCATTCAATGGGGGAAAATTGAATATTGTCCCATTATGGATTAGTGTCCAAGTCCTATCATTGTTGTCTTTTTTTTCAAATGGGTGGCAGTTACATTTGGTCATATCTCCAAGTGTAGCCAGTCTAATATGTGCAAGTAGTTTTTTCGTGATGACCCTATCGGATAAAATGCAATTTAACAAATTACTGTCATCTGCCTTGACGGCTTCTTTATAGAGCACTTTATTGTCATCATCAAGATAGGCCAATCCCCATCCGTTAGGATGATTGTTTGAGTGGCTGTAAAAGATTCTCAGATAATCCGTTATATCGATATCCTTATTGGCATCTAATGCAAATAATTCACACATGATTCTCCATCCATTATTCAATAATGTTTTTTACAAAACTTTTCATATCTTCAATATCTTGGGTGTTCGGTCTATCATTATTCATTCCAACAAATGCACCTGGGCAATGGAATTCACTTTCATGTAATTCAATATCATGTACCAAGCATAGATTTGCTATTTGTTCATATGATGATTGCATTGTACCTGATGTTCCAAAGGATATGATTTTTGAAACATTTACATCCATTTGATCGAAGAACTTTATTATGGCAGGGTCAATACTGGCACCATAAATGCTTGTACCTAAGAACAGCACATCCACATCTTCATCGAGTGGTACTGATATGTCTAATGCAGGAATTTCAAGTACTTCGGATATGGCCTGTGCTAGTTTTTTTGTGTTTCCTGTTTTTGAATAGAATCTTATAGCATATTTCATTATAATATCTCTTTAATTTTTTCTTTAACAATATCCAAATCTTTTGTCGGTTCAAATCTTTCCACAACTTCACCTTCTCTATTAACTAGGAATTTTGTGAAGTTCCATTTGATGTCGCTGTTGTTTTCATAATCAGGATCTATTTTACTCACAACATCCTTGATTATTGGCGTTAATTCATGTTCTTCATCAAAGCCTTCAAAAGTCTTTTGCTCTTTAAGGTATGTGTATAATGGGTCTTCGTTTTCTCCGTTTACGTCAATCTTATCAAATATTGGGTATTCTACCAGGAAGTTTAAGCGGCATGCTTCCTTGATTTCTGTTGCTGTTCCCGGTGCTTGGTTTCCGAATTGGTTGCATGGGAAGTCAAGTATTATGAATCCGTCATTTTTGAATTCGTTGTATATTTCTGTCAATTGGTTGTATTGTGGGGTAAAACCACATTCTGTTGCTGAATTAACTATCAATAATACTTTGTCTTTATATTCGGATAATGATACGGTATTTCCTTCCGCATCTTTTACTTCAAAATCATAAATGTTCATGTTCTAACCTCTTCTTCTATATATTTAAATTGATTTTTAAAATATTAAAGAGTTATTATTGAAATGAGATGAAAAATTATTATTCTTCTTATTGGGGATGTGATTTGATAATATCAATTTAAAAAAAGTAGTTGGTGATTAAATTTAGATTAATCACTAACGTCATAATCATCTATAATAATAAATGAATATTCGGAGTATTTTAATTCAAGTTCATTGATTACTTTATCTTTTATTTGTTTACGATTTGCATCAAAATCAACTATAATATCAAAACTTACAATTTTTTTGTCATGATATACATATAGTCCATGTATTTCTATAATTTCATCATATTTTGAAACTATCGCTTCCAAATTCCTCTTGAGGTCTGCTGTTAATTCATCTGAATTATTATGTGCATATATCCCAACAGTCAAAGCAATACCATACAATTCATAAATTGAATGGCTAATTTTCAGAGTTAAAGTATGAATATCTTTTGCCGTTAAGTTATCATCCACTTCAATATGAACAGATCCCATAACCTGTTCAGGACCATAATTATGTAACGTTAAATCATATGCACCATAAACACCATCAAATGATTTGATTTTCTCCTTAATCTTTTTGGATAAATCACTGTCTACCCTTGAGCCTATCATGCTATCAACGGTCTCCTTGAGCATATCAATACTTGCCTTGATAATGACAAAGGAGATGATTACACCAAGAATGCCCTCAAGACTAACATGCCATATGATGCTGATGATTGCTGCAACCAACGTTGACAAGGAAAGAATTGAATCAAAAAATGCATCGCTACCCGATGCTACAAGTGCCTGTGAATTTATATTTTCACCAATGTTTTTCACATAACGGCCAAGCAAAAATTTAACAATTACGGCCGCCGCTACAATAATCAATGAAACTGTCGTATAACTTGTTACTTCCGGATTGAATATCTTCGGAAACGATTCTTGAAACGCCGTTATACCTGCCCATAAAACAATGGCTGCAATGATTACCGATGAAAAATATTCAATTCTACCGTAACCATATGGATGATTCTTGTCAGGTTCACGACCTGCCAATTTAGTACCTATAATGGTTATGATTGAGGATAATGCATCTGTAAGATTATTAACAGCATCCAATGTGATTGCAATGGAATTGACAAGTAATCCAATGGTGGCTTTAAATATGACTAGTATTATATTTACTATTATACCTATGATACTTGTTTTAATAATCGTCTTGTTTCTATCCATCTGACCACTCATAATAATTTCTTAATCTCATCTTTTATATCATCTAAGTCTTCTGTTGGTTCAAAACGGTTAACGACATTACCTTCACGATTCACTAGAAACTTTGTAAAATTCCATTTGATGTCATTATTATTTTTATAATCCCAATCCTTAGCCTTAACAACCAACTTAAGTTTTCCAGCACCTTTACCTGTAATATCCTTAAATGGTTGCTCTTCTTTAAGGTATGTGTATAATGGGTCTTCGTTTTCTCCGTTTACGTCAATCTTATCAAATATTGGGTATTCTACCAGAAAGTTTAAGCGGCATGCTTCCTTGATTTCTGTTGCTGTTCCTGGGGCTTGGTTTCCGAATTGGTTGCATGGGAAGTCAAGTATTATGAATCCGTCATTTTTGAATTCGTTGTATATTTCTGTCAATTGGTTGTATTGTGGGGTAAAACCACATTTTGTCGCTGAATTAACTATCAATAATACTTTGTCTTTATATTCAGATAATGATACGGTATTTCCTTCCGCATCTTTTACTTCAAAATCATAAATTGTCATATAATCGCTTTAATATTTTTATATTGTTATTCTGTTTTATTTAATAATTATAATTATTGTATTTTCACCAATTTTTATTAAACAATTTTTATTCCAATAATTTATCTATTATCAATTCAATATCATCAGATAATGGGATGTACCTGTTTAAAAATTCATGATTCATGCCTAAGTCATTAATCTCATCCACACTTAACAGTTTATAATTATATTTTAGTTTAACCATCAGTTCCAGGTTGTCCTTATTAAATCTTGCCAAGTTCCATTTATTGTTCTTGAAAGTCATTTCCTCAAATGGAAATCGGATTATGGCAGGAGTATTGAATCCTACACCAAACTCAAGCAGCAATGTGGATTCATCCTTAACCGAATCAATATAATCTGCATATGCAAATTTTTGTCTATGCCAATATTCATCTTCGACAAAATAATCGTCCTTGCGAAGATTAGTATCCATAGGACCTCCACAGACCGGACATTTAGGTAACATATCAGATGGTATTTTCAAGTCATCATCAATATTTCTAATCATTTGCTTAATTATATCTGAATTATCATATATCTTATTATGGCATGCCTTCTGACATTGGAAGTAACGATAACTGCCTTGTGTCCTGAATATCCTATTCTCATCAAATGATGCCTTGTAAAACTGATCATCTACGTTTGTTGTAATTACGAAGTAATTCTTATTCTTAACCAATTCATGAAGCTTTTCATATAATGGTGTGGCTGACATTCCCACATTATTTAGGTAGATATGCTTTGACCAGTATGCCCATTTTTCTTCTTCCGTTTCAAATGGATAAAATCCTGATGTATACATATCCGTAAAATCATACTTATCGATAAACTCCTTGAAATTGTCTTCAAATCGTTTACCTCCATATTCTATTCCACTTGCAGTGGAAAGTCCGGCTCCTGCACCGATAAGGATATTATCTGTTTTCATAAATATTTCCTTTAGTCTATTTATATTCTCTGATATATTTTTCATAAATCATCACATCTTCATCATTAAACACGTTAAAAACTATCTTATTAAAACATGAGGAATAATCATTTAAATATTCATCGACACACTTTAAAACGCATCTGCATGCATCAGTCTTAGGGTATCTGAATTCACCGGTTGATATGCAACAGAATGCTAAATTTTTAATATCATTTTCTCTAGCCAGTTCCAATGAATTGATATAGCAATCTTCCAATAACCTTTGATCATTTCTTGTAACGCTACCTGTTATGATGGGACCTACAGTATGAATCACGTAATCCGACGGTAGATTGTATGCATGTGTGATAAATGATTTTCCAGTATCCAGATGATAGTTAATCGTCTTCATATACTCATCACATTCAAGTCTTAATCCTACGCCCGCATAGGTATTGATTTGATTATCAATACATTTGTGCAGTGGCATAAAACATCCTAAACCCTGAGAATTGGCGGCATTTACTATTGCATCAATCTTCAATTTAGTTATATCTCCCTTCCATAAAGCCAATTTATCAGAATTATTCATTTTTGATTCTGGATAACTGTCTTTTATCACATTGATGTCCTCTTGTCGTGTGACTGTCTGTTTTGAAAGTAAATAGTTTAAATATTTATCTTCTGTATGAAGATATTCCTCACTAATTTTCTTTGCAGGTCTTACATTTACCAGGGCATGATATAAGTCATGCTTCTTTTTCATATCTGATGGCACATCTACTTTGATATTTCTATTTTCTTCCAACAGATAGTTTATCAAATAATCTAATTCTTCCATATAAAACAAACCCAAAACATTTTTTTTTATTATGATTATAGATTTTGTTATTTTATGTTAATATTAATTTAATTAAAAAAAGGGTAAGGAAATGGTGTTTAAAGTAGGCTTAACCAGTTTTGTATGATTTCATTATTTTCATCAACAACGTCACGGACTTTGTCAAAGTATTCTCCACTGTTTAACCATTCATCAGTATTCCTTTTTTCGATACAATCAAAGTCTTTATCATCAACTTTACGTACAAGGCTCATGTTATCGAAGTTATTGGATTTATCCGTAGTTTCATCTTCCGTATTATCCTGAGCTAATCCGACAACAGCACATAACTCCAAATCATATATCAATGATACTTTGCTAAGTCCATTGCTTTCTGATAAATCATATTCTTCAAAATATCTATGCTTGGAAACCTCCTCCTGAGGTAACATTGGAATCATAAATGCTATTCTTGATATGACAATTCTATCATCAAATACCCTTGCAAGCTTATGATTAATCAATGATTCAATAACGTATCTATTAGGTGACTGGATGATTATGTTACTGTCAAATAACATAGTTGCCTCATCCAATTCCTCTTCCAATAAACTGTTTCCCCTAAATTCTGGCAGAACATATATGTGCTGCATCACTAGTGATGATTCATCCAAACTACTTGATCGGTATGTTGCAAATCCTATGACTTCATTATCAAATACTATTTCTTTAAAGAAGAAGCACTTTTCATCATCCGAAATATAATAATCCTCATCATTTATTGCCCGATATAAGTAAATGTAATTATCTTTGATTGTCTGTTTGATTGGTAATGTGTATATCTTGTCATCATCACCAGTATGGTATTTAAATAATTCACCTAAACCGTTTGGTCTTTTAATTCTTTTATTTGGATTAACCATGAATATTCTCCTATTTCTTTATACTTAATTCTACTATGATATTTGTATTTTAGTTTATTTAATTATTAATCTTAGATTGTAAATAAGATTATATCATTAATGTGGAATCTAATATTATTGCTGATATATCTCTTTTTTTATAATCTTCACCACTTCATCCTTAGTCTTATCTGTGAATCTATGTTCTTCCTCTGGATATATGATTAAGTGGGAGTTATCATATACATTGTCTGCTTCTATAGCATATTTGACTGGTACTCTGGAATCTTTTTTACCATGAAATATGTATACCGGTTTATTGAAATTCTTTATATCATCATATAAGTTTATGGTCTTTGCACATTCTATATATTTGCTTTTCAAATGTTCAGGCATCAAATTAAGCACGTTTTTTTGTCTTCTAGGATTTTCCGTCATATCATCAGGTATTACATATGCCGGTGCAAATAGGAATAATCCTCCTATCTGATTTTCAACGTCAACTGCAACCAAACTACTTACAAGTCCTCCTTGACTATGTCCTGCCAAGTAAATCTTTTCATCATCAATACAATCCATATCCTTCAGATAATTAAGCACGTTAATCAAGTCTTCCTTTTCAGTATCGATAGTCATATCACTGATTTTACCGCTGCTTTTTGAATCATATCCACCACCTCTAAAATCATATATGAATGATATGATATCCTCTTTCTGTAGTTTTTCTGCATATGCTTTCATAAATGTATGATTTAATGATAGGCCATGTGATAAAATCACCAGAGGATACCTTTTATTCTTAAAGTTATCCGGAATGTATAGTAATCCATATATCAAATCATCATTACTTGTTATATTAATTTCTTTTATCATGTCTTTCACTTATTTTATCACTATACTAAGTTATCTGGAATTAAGTTATTATCTTTTTTTTCAATTTATAGTAAAATCAAATTTCATTTATTCTCTTTGAAAATACTTAATAATTACTTTAAAAAGTGTCTTTGATATTTATATGCTAGTAAAATATATTATTATTTGTAAAAAAATTTAATCGGTAGATATTATGAATTTCGAATTTGATTATACGGAAAAAAGAGTTATATTAAGCGTATTTTTCTGTGTAGCTTTTATTATAGCAAATTTAACTACTGTTAAAATTATGGAAATACCATATGTACATATGGAAGCTCCTGCTGGAGTACTTATATATCCATTAGTGTATGTTTTGACAAATGTTATTGCTGAAGTTTATGGAGAAAAAGTAGCACAAAAAACAATTATGATCGGACTTGCAGCGGATGTATTATTTGTTGCAATGACAGTTTTACAAATATTCTTGCCATCACCATCCTATTATACTGGTGATTCTAGTTTAGCATTTGTATTTACACAAACACCAAGAATATTGATCTTCGCATACATAAGTTATTTAATCGGAAATTTAACAAATGCAAGATTAACC
Organism: Methanosphaera sp. SHI613; assembly: GCA_003266145.1. Classification (GTDB taxonomy): domain Archaea; phylum Methanobacteriota; class Methanobacteria; order Methanobacteriales; family Methanobacteriaceae; genus Methanosphaera. The sequence continues at coordinate 1,447 of MVJJ01000035.1, read as the reverse complement.
ACAATCGTCAATAGAACCAAATCAAACCTTAAGCTTAAAAATTGGTTGGTAGTTGCATTTAGTGAATTGGTTGATGATACAATTATGGTAGTCGGATGTTACTTTGGACTTGTCCCATGGTTTGACATGATAATTATAATATTCAGTACCTTTATTATAAGTGTAATCTGGATTAGTGTAGCACAGCCATTTATTGCAATGCTGGTTGAATGGACAAGTAAGGATGCTCCAAATTTAACCACTGCATAGAATAATTTTTAAAACTCACCTTTTTATTCTTCTTTTTTCAAATATTGAATTGTTTCTTAGAAGTAGTACAATAGTTATTATTGTTAGTTAATGAACTATTCACTAAATCTAAATTAATAAACATATGTTTTCCTGTATAAAAAAAGTATTTCATTAATGGTAGTATTATTCTGCATAATCATAATCACATCCTTAATATAAAATAGTACTTCCAATGATTTCAGAATAAAAATTTCTAGTTTTTAAAGGTGTAACTTTCAGGAAAAATGTGGGAGGGGAAGTAATAACTTAGTTATTGGTTGAGTATTTTATTATACCATTATTTTCTCGTACTATTAGTCTATTTTCATCCACTAAGTGGGTTAATATGTTTTTTATTTGTTCTTTGTTTATTGAAACCGGGCTATCATAGTAGATCATGTTTATTATATCATCTTCATTGATGTTTTTATGATTTTCCACGTAATTATATATTATTTCTTCGTTAATCATTGAATCACCACTTTTTTTAAATAATTATAATTAGTTATACTAATTTTATATAAAATTATTATTTAATAAGTATTTAAATATATTTATTACTTTTTGATATTAATGAGTAAATAGTTAATACTTTCGGATATTTCCAAGAAAAATATTGTTTTTATGGGATGTAATTATAATAATTGGAAATAAATGATAATTATTCATTCAATCATGTGATAAAAAAAAGTTTATAATGATGTTCTTAATGAAAAAATTTAAGATAAATATATTGTTAGAAAAAATATGTTGTTGGATTGTACAATGATAAATTATGTTAAAAATAGTTTATAAAAGGATTAATCTAGAAGTTAAATATAATTATTTAAATCTAGATAAAAGATGTGTTTAGAAATGTTTTAAAGCTAATTCAACATCATCAGGTTGAACGGTTTTACGATCTGCGTGTTTTGCTAAATCGATAGCAGCTTCTGCTAATTTGGTTGTGTAAGCTTCTACAGCTTCAACAAATTTTTCTTCTGCATCTTTACTAATTCTTTCTGCACCTGCGTTTTTTACAATTCTTGTAATTGGTGCTTTTGGTATTTCTGTCATTTTTTATCAGCTCCTTAATATTAATATTATATTACTATTATATAAATATTAACCTTTTTCAGTCTAAATTTTAAAAAAATACATACTATATTTGCTTATTTTTAATTAATATTGTGTACAT
>MVJJ01000041.1 GCA_003266145.1 Methanosphaera sp. SHI613 | reverse complement strand
TATCTGCTATAGTAACAATAGCACAGTAAGCTTTTTCAATCATGGCAGAACCCGCATCCTTAGATTGGGATAATTTTTTGAGTATTTCTTTGTCTTTTACGACTATGAATTCACAAGGTTTTCTGTTTCTGCTTGTAGGAGCTAACAATCCTGCATTCAATATTTTATCTATTGTTTCATCACTAATTTCTTCATTGTTATATTCACGTATGCTTCTTCTTTTTAACATGATGTCTAATAATTCCATAATATCACCTATTTAATCAATTATCTTTCTTAAAATTCAAGTAGTGTATCTGATTGCTCTATAAATCCAATAGGGTATCTGTTAGTAAATGCATCATCATCTCCTTGACCCCATTTAACTATAATCACATCTATATCAACATTGTATGCGGTCTTAATATCCGTACAGCTATCTCCAACGTATACAATTTCATCCTTTTTGAAGGATTCATTATCCAAAATCTTATTAATCATTGCAGGATCAGGTTTAGGAGGTTGACCGAATTCATATCCTACCACATACTTAAAGTCAATATCCTCAAATATTGTATCTGCATAATTTTCAAGTTGTGATTGCATCCTATTGGAACATATTGCAAGCATACAACCTTTTTTTTCTAATTTCTGCAGTGTTTTTTTTATGCCCGGATATGCCTTCGTATGTATCTTGGGACTGTTTTCATATATTTCGCCATATGTTCTAAGAACTTCCTCATCATGGCTCATGTTATTTATAAAGTCATTATAGTCAACATCTTCTATATCCTCATATTCGTAGATATCTTTTCCATGTTTGGCAAGGGCCTTATTGTATGCTATTACTGAGTCATGGAATGTGTTTACCAGTGTTCCGTCAAAGTCAAATATATATAATTTCTTCATATGATTATATATGTCTTGATGATTTAAGTAATGTACGAGAATGAGTGGGTTTGGAAATGGATTTGTTATAAAAAGTAAAGGTGGTGAAGGATTATTGTTTTTATCTATTGAAGAACGAATCCACCGTTAGGTGATATTACTTGACCGGTTAGGTACGGTGCTTCAAGGATGTATCCTAATGCACCTGCTATGTCTTCGACATCTCCAATTTTACCTAATGGGATTGTAGCAGCTAATGCGTTTAATTCATCCTGGTTTACTCCACGTAACATGTCGGTCATAATCATACCTGGTGCTATGGCGTTTACTCTTACTTTTCTAGGAGCAAATTCCAATGCTAATGCACGTACTAATCCAATTACTCCTGTTTTTGCTGCACAGTAATCTGCCTGGTTGATTACTCCGGTTAATCCACCTACTGATGCAGTACATACGATGGATGTTTCACGGTCTACCATGTAAGGAAGACATAAATGGCTCATGTGCATCATACTGACGAGGTTTGTGTTGATTACTCTTTCATAGTCTTCAGGTTGTAGGTCTATGAAGTTGCAGTTGTTTGTTATTCCTGCGTTGTTTACTAGTGCATCGATGTTTTCACCGAATTTGTCGACTGCTGTTTCTACAAGTTTTTTACAATCTTCGAATTTACTTACATCTGCCTGAACTGCTATGGCATCTACATCATATTTGTCTTTAATTTCTTCTATTAAATCTTCCGTTAATTGTTTTGATGAGTCACTACGATAGTTTATTGCTATGTTGTAGCCTAACTCTCCTAGCTTAAGTGCCATTGCTTTTCCTATTCCTCTTGATCCACCTGTTATTATTGCATTTTTTGACATTTTATCGACCTCTAAATAAATTTATAATATTTTATACTATTTTGGTTAAATATTTATAACTATTTGTTATTATATTTTTCTATTTTTATCATAAATCTACATGTAACTTGATGTAAAAATCAAAAAAAGGAAATTCATCATTAGAGTATAATAATGAAAATCAATAACATTAAATAATTTGAAGATATAGTAATAATTATCAGTAAAAAATTAGGGGGAATTGCTATAGATAATAAGGTATATCTAATAATAATAGTTTTATTGATATTCATAGTGGGTTTATCCTCAGTATCCGCTCTGACGGAAGAAGAAAATAAGATAATAAATACAAAATATGATTTCTATCCATCATCATTCCTATTTTCATATAATGGATATAACACGACAAGTTATGAAGGAGATACCGGATTAAAGGGAGCATACGTAAACAATACTGTAGATAATTTAACTTACTTTGTTCCGGTAGAATATGTGCGTACATTTGCATGGCTTACAAAAAATTCATTTGCACTAGATGAACATATTGACGTAAAACATAGTCTAATTGTTGATAGATCTGACTATGATTGTATTCTACTTGAGATGTTCAATAAGGATGGCTCTGAAATACCAAAACTAGACGTCAAATCAGATAGTCTAACAAAAGATCAAAGATCATACTTTGATGATTATGAACAATCAAAAGATGAATACTACCAAAAACAAAACCAATATGCACTGGAAGACATAGAAGACAATACAAGAAGAGCAAGCAGTAGCAAAGATAGCAGTAAAGGACATTATGGTTACTACTATGGAACAAATGGTCGTGGAATAATGTATTACAGATAACCCTCTTTTTATTTTTTTTTGAATATTTCATTCTTTTTTTTGGATAAAACTGATTCATAACATTAAAATAATTTTTTTCTTGCTTAGAATTCAACTCTCCATCCATAAATATCATAGTTTTAAATCTAACAAAATACATATACTATAATTAATTATGGTGATTTGATGAAGGATAAGCATGTGATAGAAGCATTAGGAAAAGCAAGAGTAGTAATAGAAGATGGTAAAATAACAAGTATCGATGAACCGGTTATAGATTACTGTCCGATATTTGCAAAATATCATAATATACAACACATAACTAAGGAAGACATAAGAAAAAACATAGAATATCGAATCAAAGACTTTGGAATGTGTACAGACAAAAGAAAGTTAAGAATGGATGACATGCTATCAGTGGGCATATCGGAAATACTTAGAAGTAACCTTAAATTGGGAAATATCGATTGTGTAGTAGGAGCATGTGAAGGGATAGGTACATTAATCATGGATGATGCTGATTTGGTTCAGGGTGTAGGTGGAAGAGTCTCAGGACTGGTAAGTACAACACCCATTAAAAAATTAATCAATGAAGTAGGAGAAGAAAACGTATTAAATCCAGAAACGGCAGAAATTAATCAACTAAAAGGACTGAAAATGGCAATAGAAAAAGGATATAAAAATATTGCACTCACGATAATTCCATCAGAATTGATAAAAGAAATCCGTGAACTCGAACTGCCCGATGACGTTAATATTTACATATTCGTAGCTCATACAACAGCCATAACAGAAGATTTGGCCAAGATTGCATTTGAATATGCTGATATTGTAACTGCATGCGCTTCACGTGAGGTTATACGTTTGGCCAACATTAAAAAGCCATACTATTATGGTACTGCGGTTCCTATATTTGCAGTAAGTGATTATGGCAGAAAATTTCTTGATGCTCGTCTAAGTGATGTGGGAAAAAGTCCAAGCGTTAACGTTTATCCATTAAATGAAGAAAATTTTGCCAGAAAATTAATATGAACGGGCATATTTTTTTATATATACATCTTTCCCTATTATTTTTTTCAAAACTTCATAATCTCTTTTTAAATCTCATGATTTTCAGTATACATTTTTTATTATCTGGGAAGTATCTTGATAACGACATTTATCCCTATTAAATATAGCATCATTTATAAAATTGATAATTATATTTTGTCTAAACATTTCTTGTAAAATGTACTAATTAAAAAACAATAAAAAACTAAAGCTTAAATATATCATAATAAATATACATTATCATGAATAAAGAAGAATTATTGATTTTATTGAACCAACTTGATGGTGATTTAGATGAAGAGTTAAATGCATTTTTTAATGATTCTATTCTATATGAATATTTTAAGGAATTAATTAATTTAAATGTCTTTGATGATAATTCTTTCAATGATGAAATTATGGCTAAAATTGATTCGTTGACTGATAATATGGATGAATTTAATTTCAAGGATGTTAAAACAAATATTAAGGATCTTAAGGAATTATTGGAATAACTTTTTAATATAAATTTTTTTTTTATTATTATTATTTTTAAATTATTTTCAGATGAATAAAAAAATGATTTGGTTTTTCCATAAAAACATATGTACCTTTTTTAGTCATTTTTTTATGGTGATATTAATGAAGAATATAATTTTGATAATGAAGGATAAAGTTCCTAAGATAATTATAATGATAATATTTTTAATTATCGAAGTTTATTGTGATTTATCATTACCTTTTTATACAGCCGATATAGTAAATATGGGTATAAGAAACACTGATTTCAATGTCATAACAACAACGGGAATCAATATGACAATAATGCTTATTATTTCCGTCATAGCAGCGATAATTGTATCCTATTTTTCCAGTATCATATCCTCCAGTTATGCCAGGGATTTAAGGGAAAAGATATTTGAGAAGATACTGTCATTTTCTAATCATGAAATGAATAATTTTTCAAAGGCATCATTGATTACACGTTCAACCAATGATATTAATCAGATACAGCATGTTCTTGGAATAATGTTCAGAACATTACTCTTTGCACCAATACTAGCATTAGGAAGTATAATCAGAGTATTTGAATTATCAATCAGTCTTTCATGGATAATTCTCGTTGCATTTATCAGTGTGGCATTGCTGCTTGGGATAGTCATAACAAATGTAACTCCCTACTTCAAGAAGTCACAAGAAATAGTTGACCATATAAATAGAGTATCCCGTGAAATACTATTGGGTATACCAGTAATAAAGGCATTCGTAAGACAAGATTATGAAAACAAACGTTTTGATAGATACAATCAGGAATATTTAAAGGTCAATCTGCATATATACAGGAACATGTTCATATTAATACCTGCAATGAACTTGATTCTTAATCTGATGATTATCATAATATTATACTTCGGGTCATTTGAAGCACTAAAAGGAACCTTGCTTACGGGAGATATCATAGCATTTACACAATACTCTACGCAGATGATATCCTCATTCATAATGATGGGTGGATTCATAATAATGTTACCTAGATTTATGGTTTCAGTAAATCGTGTGGAAGAAGTATTAAGCAGTGACATTTCAATAACAACGGGAGAAAAAGTAAATAATCAAAATGTTGACGTAATTGAATTTAAGGACGTATCATATATTTATCCCAACGCTCAAAAAGAAACATTGTCAAATATCAATTTCAAGTTATATCCAGGCAAACAAACCGCTATCATAGGAGGTACTGGAAGTGGAAAGTCAACCATATTAAATTTGATTCCACGTCTTCAAGATGTATCCGGCGGTGAAATATTACTCAATGACGTTAATATAAAAGAATGGGATATTGATGAATTAAGAAGTAAAATGGCATTGACTCCTCAGAATGCGATATTGTTTTCAGGAAGCATCAGAAGTAACCTCTTGGTGGGAAATATCGATGCGACAGATGAGGACATGATAAATGCCGTAAAATTGGCATGTGTTGATGAATTTATTGATAGTTTGGACGATGATGTATCTCAGGGTGCATCCAATTTCTCCGGAGGTCAAAGACAAAGATTATCAATTGCAAGAAGTATAGTTAAAAATCATAGCTTTTATCTTTTTGATGATTGTTTTTCAGCATTGGATGTGGCAACCGAAAAGAAAATCTATGCAAATTTAAAGGAGTTTACAAGGGATTCATCGGTACTAATAGTATCCCAGAGAATAAGCAGCATAAAGGATGCGGATGAGATAATAGTCTTGGATGATGGTCATATAGTGGATAAGGGTAAACATGATGAACTCAAAAGCAGATGTTTGATTTATCAGGAGATAATATCCTCACAATTGGAAAAAGTTGGTGATTCATTATGAGACGAGATAAACGTGCAGTAACAAAGCCTAATGATTTTAAAAAATCATTAAAACAGTTAATGTCTCTCCTGATGGATTTCAAGTTAAAGATATTCATAACATTTATATGTGCAGTCTTAAGTACTTCATTTACCGTGATAAGTCCATTATTGATAGGTAAGGCTACAACAATAATCTATGATGGAATAATCTTAATATCTAAGGGTACTGGAAGCATAGACTTTAATTCACTTTACTTCATATTGACAGTTGCAGTCATATTGTATCTATTTAGTGCAATGTTTACATACTTGCAGAGTTACTTTTTGGCACAGATTTCAACGCAGATTAGTTATAACCTTCGAAAACAGTTAATCGAGAAGTTAAATCTATTGTCAATGGGAACACTTGATGCACATAAAAGAGGTGATATTCTATCCAGAATAACAAATGATGTGGATTCACTTCAAACAGGTATAACCTCAACATTCCTACAGTTCATGACGGCCGTCATCACATTGGTTGGTGTGGTTATAATGATGTTGAGCATCAACATATGGATGACGCTTATTGCATTGGTACTTATTCCTCTGTCATTTATGATTATATCACAGGTGGTCAAACGTTCACAAAAATATTACAAGTTACAATTAAAATATAAGGGTAGTGTAAATACTCAAATTGAGGAAACCTTTACAGGTCAAGATATAATACGTGCATATAATTATCAGGAACGTTCATTTAATTATTTTAAACAGGACAACGATAAATGGTATGAACATGAATGGAAATCCCAGTTTTATTCAAGTCTGATGGGTCCGATCATGAATTTCGTATCAAACTTATCATATATTGCAATAGCTGTAATTGGTGCTGTATTTGTTCTTCAGGGAGTAATAGTTGTTGGGGATATAATGGCATTTTTCCAATACATTCAGAACTTTACCCAGCCTATTCAACAAATAACAAGGGTTATGAATCTCGTACAAACTGCCCTTGCAGCATGTGAAAGAATATTTGAATTCTTGGAATTGGATATTGAAGAGAATAACTCAAACAAAAAGATAACAGATATCAAAAGTGACATAACCTTTGATAATGTCAGTTTTTCATATGATGACAAAAAGGTAATCGATAACCTCTCATTCAAGGCAAATAAAGGTCAAAAGGTTGCAATAGTCGGACATACAGGTGCCGGTAAATCAACTATCGTAAAGTTGCTTATGCATTTTTATGATATCGATTCAGGATCAATTCGTATAGATGGGGTGGATATAACAGAATATGATAAACATAGCCTCCGATCAATGATTGCAATGCTTCTTCAGGAGACATGGTTGTTTAGTGATACGATCATGGAAAACATCAGATATGGAAATTTGGATGCTGATGATGAAGAGGTAATCAATGCATCAAAAATAGCGTATGCTGATAATTTTATCATGCAGCTTCCGGAAAATTATAATACCGTTTTGAATGAGGATACTGATAATATTTCTATCGGTCAAAAACAATTACTGGCAATAGCTCGTATAATACTCTCTGACAAGAAGATACTGATACTGGATGAGGCTACAAGCAGTGTGGATACACGTACTGAAAAGCTGATTCAGGATGCAATGGATAAACTGATGGAAAACAGGACCAGCTTTATCATAGCACATAGACTCTCCACAATTAAAAATGCCGATAAAATTCTGGTCATGGATAAAGGTATGATTATTGAAGAGGGCACCCATAATGAGTTGATATCTAGGGAGGATGGTTATTATAAATCATTGTATAATCAATTCGAATCGATTGGTTATGTTAAATAGGATTATATAAATAATATATAAAATTCTTTTTAACGCTTTTTCCTTTCTTTTTTTAACTTAATTTTTTATAATTGTATCGTGTTTTATTTATTATGAATTTTTGAGGTGATGTTTGTATAGAAAATTGATAATTATCTTGATGTTGCAAGACTTTTTTTTATATTAAATTCAACATTTATTATTCTTATGATTATAACTTTAATTTATTTTTGTGGGAAAGTCTTTTCATATTTTTTAATATATAATTCTATTCATCTTAGAATTTATCGTTCATATATACATAAATTATTTTTCATCATATGCCATATACTCTATTTGGTATTTGAATTTTTATAAAAAAATATTATGCTGATGCAAATTTTAGTTAATTTCTACCAAATAATTTATATATAATGAGTTAATAATATATTATTAATTAATTATAGGAGATATGATAAATATGGCAGAATTACCAATTGCACCAATCAAAAGAATATTAAAAGAAGCAGGTGCTCAAAGAGTAAGTGACGATGCAGCAGCACAATTAGCTAAAGTATTAGAAGAATACGGAGAACAAATTTCCGAAGACGCTAACAGATTAGCTAAACACGCAGGTAGAAAAACTGTTAAAGCTGAAGACATCGAATTAGCTGTAAGAGATTAAATTAATTCTCTTAATTTACTCTTTTTTAATAAACTTATTTTATATTTCAAACACATTTTAAATAATTATAAAACTTATTTTTCAAAAATCAGTTAACGAGTATTTTTTTCTAATTAATTATACTGGATAAAAACATATTGTTCATCCTATTTTTATAGATCTACTTTATTAAAAAGATATCCTGAGTTAACTAGTATTATTACATAATTCTTTGATTAATTTGAGTCCAATATCTATCTATTCTATTTAATAAGGACCAATTATTTACTCTTTTATTAAACAATATTATATTTATATACTTTTTATAACATAATTTTAAATATTAATATACAAGTGATTTAAATGACAAATTTTGAAAAAGAATTATGTGACTTATTAAGGGCAAGATTTCCATACATAAACATTACAACATATGAAGAAGAACGATTAATCAACGAATTAAGAAGAATAGTAACTACACAACAATTAATTCATACAGTACGTAATATATTCATATGGAAATCATCCGAGGGATTTAGAAATCAGGATGGACTGATACAGGAAAATACCTTTGAAAAGCTGGATGCATTAAATTTTGTCCGAGACTACACTGAACCTGCCATATTTATATTCTTAGATTTTCATGTATTTTGTGAAAGTTGTGCTGGCGTACTTGATTATAACATCATCAGGATATTGAAGGATTTAATGCCTAACCTTAAACAAAGTATACAGCCTAAAAATATGATATTCGTATCACCAACATTCAACATACCTGATGACCTAAAAAAAGACGTGACTGTGATGGATTTCGGTCTTCCAACACAAGAAGAAATATTAGATGTATTAGACGGCATGATATCTGCCAATAGTGGAAATAATCTGGTAGTTGACCTAAATGATAAGGAAAAGGAATCACTTGTTAAAGCAGCCGTGGGATTGACATTACAGGAAGCAGAAAATGCATTTGCACGTGCAATGGTAGATAACAATAGGTTGGATGCCAGTGATGTTGATTTGGTATTGAAGGAGAAAAGTCAGGTAATAAAGAAAAATGACCTGCTTGAATATATCGATTCTGATGTAAACATCAACGATGTGGGTGGATTGGAAAACCTTAAGAAATGGCTAATAAAAAGGGATAAATCCTGGCTTGACTCGGCAAAAAGATATGGACTGCCATCACCGAAGGGGGTACTGTTAACCGGAGTGCCTGGTTGTGGAAAGAGTTTGATAGCAAAATCAATCAGTTCAATGTGGCACTTGCCACTTTTAAGATTCGACGTATCTAAAGTATTCAACATGTACGTTGGAAACACTGAATCAAATATGAGAGAAGCTATTAAGATGGCTGAAGCTATAAGTCCATGTATATTATGGATTGATGAAATAGAAAAAGGATTCTCCGGTCTTGGAAATAGTGGTGACAGTGGAACCAGTAGCAGAGTATTCGGTACATTTTTAAGTTGGATGCAGGAGAAAACAAAACCTGTGTTTGTAGTTGCTACTGCAAACAATATCTCAACATTACCATCAGAGATGATGAGAAAAGGAAGATTCGATGAGATCTTCTTCATAGACCTGCCTACATTCAATGAACGTAAACAGATTTTCAAGGTTCACTTATCATCCAGGCTCAAACAACCGGATGTAATAGGTAACTTTGTAATTAATGATGAATCATTGAATCATTTGGCCGATATAACTGAAGGATTTGGTGGTGCAGAATTGGAACAAATAGTAATTATGGGATTATTCGATGCATTTGCCGAAGATAGGAGCATAACGATGGCTGACTTTGAAAATGCCGTGAACAATACCATACCACTCAGCGTAACAATGAGTGAACAGATCATGAGCATACGCAAATGGGCAAACGTACGTGCAGTTGCCGCTACAGCTCAGGAAGATAGAATAGAATATAAACAAAGTGAAGACGAAGAACAAAAACCTAACACTCCCGATACGGGTAACGGTCCTACCTTACCTGATTCTAGAGAAATCAATGAGTCCCGTGGTGGAAGAACATTAGATTTCTAAATCCATTTCTTATTTTTTTAGTGATTACATTGAAATTATATATACATAAATGATAGTCTTGTATCAAGCAGTTTATCTATGAAAAAAGATGTAATGATAAATTATGGGTAGGCTCATCCAATCATAAGATAATATTTCTGTCTGATAGCTAGGGGATTATAAAAAAAATAAAATGGAAATAGATTAAACAATGACGGCAGCATTATTGTAAATGCTATGGCTGATAATAAAAAGATACATGAATTCTTTAGGGATATTGACCTAATCTAATTTTTCTTCAATAAACTTCATGTACTCCTCTGCAAGTTGTTGGATTTCTTCGGCATTGCTTTCGAGTTTTTCATCACTGATTGTAAAAAGGTTATCCATATTCTTATCTTCAGGTAATTGTCTTAATATGTCACTTATTGCTTCAATTAATTCACCATAAACCTTTAAAATTTCATCAACATCATTGTTGTAGTTATCTTCATCATTATCTGTTTCAACAGTCATAAGAAGTACGTTGTTTGTAAAGTAATGTGGTACAAATAAATATGCTTTATCACCTGTTGAATAATTGAAAAACACCTCTTTTTGAATCATATAACAATCTATCCAATTTACTAATCTGTCAACAGGAATATACCATGTATTTTCACTTTTGCTGCTGTATGGCTTTAGTGACAGTATGTAATTGAGATTGTTGCTTTCATTCAGGTATTCTATTGTTTTTTCTATCTGCTCGTCATGACTTTCACATTCAAGTACCTCACAGTATTCGATATTCTGCTTTAGTACATCAATCGCATAGTTCTTAAGATTCTTAAAACCGTAGGATTCAAACATTACCAGTTCATCTCTTGCTGGAAGTCGCGTATTCAATAATCCATTAGCATTTTGTCTATGTTTCAACATGTGTTTTCTCATGTTTCTCATATATTCTGCATCGGTATAATTTAAATTTTCAATATATTCTAATCTGGAAATTGCTTTTTCTTTAGTTAGTAAATTAGTGCTCATCAAATTACCTTTTTCTATTATATGTTAATTTTTAAATTTATTATTTTAAATTTTTTTCTAAAAAAATTATATAAACTTCTAAGTTCTATATCATATTAGTGATATTATGGTATGTGAACTAAATACGAAGAAGGAATTATCCTTAGCAGAATTTATTAAAATATTATATGAATTTGATAATGTTGAAGCTTTAACATTATGTGTTAAAAATTTAAAAGAAAAATATACACTGGATGAAGTAAAAAACTTGTCTGATGAAGAATTATATAAATATTTTGTTGAAGCAGAAAAGATGCTTCGATAAACTTTTTTTCTTGTTATTATTTTTTAATATATCCCTTCTATTATCGATATTTAAAAAAATATTTTCCAATAATAAATTAAACTTTTTTTAATATTTTATTCAAATAAACTTTTTTTTCAATATAAATCATAATTCTGTTATAAAAAATAAGAATACAATTATATATCTATAAAAACATATATTAGCATATTAATAAAGTATTGTTTACTCTATAAATAAAAAGTTGAATTATATTTTATTAATGTAGAATTTATATAAATTAAAGTTGGGAGGTGAAAATAGGACATGTTCAAAGCTCATAAATGGGCATTAATATTAACTATAGTATTAATTCTGTTTATAAGCGCATTATCCACTGTATCAGCTCAGGATAGTACTGATATGGAAACTGTTAATAACGATACTCAAGACAATCCAATCCCTGATACTCAGATAAATACTGATGATACATCTTCAGATGATGATTTACAATTGAATACTGAAGAGACTCAAAGTGATGGCAGTCAAAATAGTTCTGCCGATAATTCTAGTATTGACTCAAATGACCAAGAAGATACTGTAGACCACAATATCTATTATATCGACAATACCAATTATGAGGAATATATGGATTACAGCTTTGAAGAAAATTCAATAGTATATATTACAGAAAATCTGGAAGGATTGGACTTGTTTGTTGAAGCATTCAACGTAACCATAGCAGGTATTGATAATCCAACATTAACAAATTCACATATAATAGTCTATGAAGAGGGATATGCCAACATATATAACCTTACTTTTGTAAGTAATGATGAAAGCGAATTCCTACGTGACGTTGAATTCATTGGAAACAATAACACAATATCCAACGTGGACTTTATAGACTACAGATATGAGCCAACCGATGAAGACTACAGGGTACTGTTTGTTCTAGGTAACAACACTTCAATCACAAATTGTAACTTTGACATAAAGTATCCAACTCAACATCGTGATTGGAGATATTATGGTGCTGAATGTAAGGAAATAGTCATTTTATTAAGAGGAAACAACAATAACGTAACAAATTGTACCGTAAATCTTAATGAATCTGGTTATTATGAAGCGCCATATGGTATGCTTAGGGGAATATCAATATATGGTGACAACAACAATGTATCCTATTGTAACTTAACGCTACGGGGAACATTATATTGCTATGCAATCAGTTGTAGAGGAAGTTATAACTACATATCCTTTAACGATATAGATGTAAGAGCCATAAGATATTCCAATGCAATAACCCTTGAAGGACAAAATGCATATAATCTCATGGAAAACAACAACATCTATGTACAAACATTCAATCAAACAATTGATGATCAGGAATTAACAGATGTATCATATGGTATAATCATAACCGAGAATGAATATCACGGATATACATATTATATTCCAGATTCCGTAACGATATACAATGTGATACGAAACAATTACATTAGAGGAAATTCAACTCATGTATACGGTATAGAACAGTTCGGTGGTACATATACAACAATTGAAAACAATACTATCGTCGTGGATGGTTATTCACCGATGGGTATAGGATTGATTGGTAAAGGTGCAAACATTACCAATAATCGTGTCATCGCTCGTGGATTAAGCAATGAAAGTGGTGTTTCAGCTGATTATATAAAGCCGGAAACAACAGCCATATCCCTTAAGGATGGTAGTGACAATTATATCGCCAACAACTATCTTGAAGCAAGTCATGGTACTGTAATGAATCTTCGTAATGAAAGAAGAAATGTAATTACCAAGAATACAATGAATGTAATGGAAAACATCAAATATATTTTAGGTGACAGTAGAGTAAACGGTTCAGTATTTACCGATAATATCATCGAAGGAAATCCATTATACAGTTCATTAAGTAATGACATAGTATCAATTAAGAAACATACATATGTGGATGGTGTAATAGTAGCAAATGATGACTTGGAAAGTTATCTTGCTGCACATAAACAGGATTCAAATGGAACAATTGAAAATAACAATACGGATAGTGGTCAAAAAGACAACAGTACCGATTATGGAAACAATACCTCTAGAGATTCCAATCAGACAAATATCAATAATACTTCAGGTACAACTCCTACCAATTCCTCTGGTGACATAACAAATCAGACAATAGTAGATCCAATATCTGCAGATAACAATACAAATAATCAGAGCACTGTTTTACCAAATTCAACGGGTACAAATACGGATAACAATCAAACTAGTGACGAAGAAAAAACAATCATTGATGAAATTATTGATAAGATTGATGAAATGTTAAACCAGACAAATGAAACGGCATCTCAAAATCAATCTGTAGATAATGATACCAATGTGGATAATCAAAACAATACAAACCGTACAGAAAACGAGAATGTTAATGATACGACACAAGAAAATACTACTGAAGTTAATAATACTAACACTAATCAGAGTGATGTTGTTATAGAAAATCAGACAGCTGAAATACCTGTTGACAATAATACTGTAATTCCGGAAAACACATCACAGGTAATAATAGAAGAACCTACACAAGAAAATCAAACAGTAGATACTCCTGAAAATTCAACTGATGAAAATAATTCAACTGATGAAAACAAAACAGAAGATAACACTAATCAAAATAATACTCAAACAGAAAATACAACTCAAATAGAAGAAAATCAAACAACAGAAGTAATTGTTACCAATCAAACTGAAAATACTACACAAATAGAAAATAATACAGTAATAGATAATCAAACAACCAATACAACACCAATTAATAATACAAATTCTACAGAGAATATAACTGAAACTACGGAAAATACAAACCGCAATACAACGGAAAATCCGCTATATAACAATACAAATCAAAGTCAAGTTGACACCAACAGTCCGGTAACTGTCAATGTAACAAATAATACGACAACCACAACCAATGCTACAATCGAAGCAGATGTTGAAGTTGAAAATTCCACTATTAAAAATCGTACAAATGAAACTACGGGTGCTGGAGATCAAATTCCAAATGATGGTAATCCATCAGCAGAAACTCCTGAATCTTCTTCTGAAGCTTCATCTGAACCTGTAGTCCTTGAAGCATTATCCGAGGATATCATGGATGATTCCAATACTGAAAGTTCACCAACAAGTGTTGGCGTTACACAAGCATTAAGTTCATCCAGTGCTAAGGTATTTAAGGTCACACCAAAAATTATATCCAAAAAGATGTCATTTGATGATCTTAAATATATGGTTGCATTTTTATTAATACTAATGTCCGCATTAATGTTGGGATATAAACGTGTGGAAGTATAAATTATATTCTTCCCCCTTTTTTTACTATTTTTACAATATTTATCTTTTTCAATTTTTATTTCGTTTTTAAAATAAGTTGCCGTAAATGTTTTAGGGTAATAATAAATTCAAATAGATTATTTTAAAAAAAGAATGGAGTTTATAACACTTTTTATCAAAAATTATCATATCGATAAAGGTGTCTGTTTAATTTCTGTCTAATATCACTAGTTATGTCTAAGCTTTTTTCATTAATGTAATCATAGTATACAAGCACTACACTTCCACTTGCACATTTTTTGTTTTCCTGATATAATTCATGATATACTGTCAGTGATGTCTTACCTATTTTTTTGACGAATGTCCTTACCGCAACATCCCGTTTAAAGAAAATTTGTCTGTGATAGTCATAGTCTGCATGAACCATAATAAGATGCCATTTGTCATGTGAAAATTCCAGTGATGGCGTGAATATTTTATATATGGGAGTACGTGCTGTCTCGAACCATTCTGATAAAACTCCATTGTTAATATGTCCCAGGCCATCGGTATTATGAACACCGGGAGTAATTATAATTTCATACATATATAATATTATAATAGTTATCCATAATAAACTTTAATTATTTTTCAAGAGTAGGTGTTTCATGCAGCAGTACTCTTTTTCTACTGTTTTTTATATTTTGAGTGTGACAATTATTTTAACCTTGAATTGATGTTTTTTAAGTAAAGATATTAACTAAGTTTAGGGGTCTAGATTATTTGTCCTT
>MVJJ01000126.1 GCA_003266145.1 Methanosphaera sp. SHI613 | reverse complement strand
AACCGATCAATCAGGAAAAAGGATAATCTCGTGATGACAATGGATATAGAAGAATACGCTAAAAGAAGCCTGTTGGAAAAAAAGCCTAAAGATGAAATAGTAGAAAGGCTTTCTGAAATAATACTTTACTACAAGAACATTGACAAGGAGGATGCCGGACGTCTGGCAGAAGCCGTGATAGAGGAAGTGAAAACTACATTGGACATAGACTATGACCTGACAGATTACTATAGGACAGATATTCACATGGGCGAGTTTGGTGTAGGATCACGTGGAAAGGGTGATTTCTACGTTCACAAAAAAATAGCCGAAATAATAAAGAACACCGACTGCCAGTCCCTTGTAAATTCAACCGCCCAGGATGATGGAGGAGTGGTGAAGGTAGATGACACATACTACGTTACTACTGCGATAGATGGTATTCACTCAAGACTCAGCGATTATCCATTCCTTGCTGGTTTTCACACGGCTCGTGCCACACTAAGGGATGTATGCGTCATGGGAGCAGATCCGGTTGCAATCATCAGCGACATTCACCTGGCAGATGACGGTGATATAAGCAAGCTTTTAGACTTTACGGCGGGAATATGTGCAGTGAGTGAACTTACCGACGTTCCCCTTGTAGCCGGAAGTACCCTTCGTATAGGTGGAGATATGGTACTGGGAAGCAGACTTGTAGGTGGAGTGGGAGCCGTCGGTTCATCGACGAATATCCCCCAGGCAAGAAGCAACGCCAAAATGGGTGATGTTATACTGATGACTGAAGGCTGCGGTGGTGGAACGATTACGACAACAGCCATCTACAACAACTATCCCGAAGTCATAGACAGGACGTTGAATGTAGAGTTTATCAGGGCCAGCAAATTATTGAACAACTATGAAAAAATAGGTGACATACATGCAATGACCGACATCACAAATGGCGGTTTAATCGGAGACTGCAATGAGATAAACAAGACAACCGGCCTTGGTATTCATTTAATTTATGACAGGATAAAGAATCTGATAGACCCTGCAGTATATGAAATGCTGGATAAACTAGATATAGATGCCCTTGGCGTATCGATAGATTCTCTGATGATTATCGTAGACCAAAAAGCAAAAGACAGTATAATGAACCTGCTTAATGAAAACAACATAAGATGTGACATTATAGGAAAAATAACAGACAGCGGCAAAACAATACTTGAATACCCCGACAGATGTGAAAACTTAACGCCGAAATTCAGGGAAGCAGCATACACGCCGATAAAAAAGGTAGTTGATGACATCTATGAGGAAAACTATGAAAAAAACACTAAAATTATAGATGAAGCCACCAGAAGTGCGATAGACAAGAAAAATGAAGTAGTCAAAAGAATAAAAGAAAAACAATCCTAAAAAAAATAAAAGACAATTATGATTCAACAAAAAACGCTTATGGACAATAATGGCCAATTTCTATTATACGACATGCTACTGGCATTCATAATACTGCTATTGGTAATTGTATCAGCAACATATCTCACCGAGACAAACGACATCAGTAAAACAAAAACAGATACACATATAGAAGGAGAATACCTCTTGGAACTGCTTGAAGATGAAGGTCTGCTTACAAAACTATCAACATCACTCGATAGAAACGACAGCATAAAAACAAACAAAACTCTGGAAAGAATAGACTACATATTATCCACAAACACAAAATACAAATACTCATTAACCGACGAAACAACAAACAAGACACTCATAGACCATACACCACACAATCACAAAGAGGTCTGCTGCTTCCGCAAAATGCTTAACAATCATGAGTTTGCATTAACATCATATCAATGACAATCATTATCGTGAAAAAAACAGAATATGGGGATATATGGGAGGAGGGCAGGATGGAATCTTTTATTATCTGCTGTTAGCTTCTCATCATACTTGTTTTGGCTTGGTTTTTCTTCCCTTTTTTCTGATGACTTCCTTTATGATAAGATTCATAGGCGTACGTTCACCCAGCGCTTCCGTATTTCCCTTTCTGATATTTTTTAGAATTTCATCGACACTATCACAGTCAGGTATTTTCGTATGACATCTTCCTATTCCCTTGACGAAGTGTGCATCACTGGCACCGATTGCAGGTACGTTGTTTTTCTTGGAAACCTTCTTTGCAAGATAATTTGAAAAGCCGAAAATGAACCTTGAGTTCATTGTCTCCATCGCATCAACATCTAGTGACTGGACTATATTTCCCAAGCCACTTCTATAGTAGCAGTATGGATGTGCAGCTATGGCTATGCCAGCATTGTCATGTATCTGATCTACGGTTTCCTGTGGCGTCTGTAGTGGTTTTATGTAATCAGTTATTCCTAATGCTACGATATGTCCTTGACTACTGCTTACCTCTTCACCGGGAATCAATATGAGCCCTTCATGTTCAAGTTTTCTTACAGCCCATGTTCCCTCTATTTCATCATGATCGGTTATTGCTATTGCATTCAATCCTATATTCTGACTATACTTTATTATATCCTCCAATGGAGTGATGGAATCCTTTGAATATTTACTATGAATATGAGTGTCGATAATCATTAAAATACATCCTCAAAAAGCTTATAAGATAATCTATCTAGTTAAAAAAATATAAAGTTTTTGCAAAGGATATCCATGAATTATAACAATATTTTTACCACTACCTTAAATGATAGTTATATGATAAGTCAGGACTTATTCAATCAACTCATCAAACAGCCATTTGCAAAAGAGACCACATGAACAATAAAAAAACTGATGAGATAAATACGCACGTATAACCTCTTAAAAGAAGAAAAGACTACAATAATAGCTGATTTGATATCATGTGGAATTATATAAAATATGCAAATATTCTTTGATAACAAAAATATTTTATTCTACTATGTACATATATAATATCATAATGAAACTTATGATAATGATGAGTTTCTTTTTTCTAAATCTGTATTTATATAGACTTATTTAAAATTAAAATTTATATGGAGAACAAATTAATGTATGAAATAGGCGAAGCTTTAATTGGAAACGGTCCAGAATTAGCACATATTGATTTAATAATCGGAGACAAGGAAGGTCCAGTTGGGCATGCTTTTGCTACTAATATGGCTAATATGTCTGTAGGACATACACCATTATTATCAGTAATAAGACCAAACTTACCTGCAAAACCTGCAACCCTTATCATCCCTAAAGTTACAGTTCAAAACTTAGAGGATGCAAGTAAAATATTTGGTCCGGCACAGACTGCTGTGGGAAGAGCAGTGGCAGATGCTGTTGAAGAAAAGATTATACCGGAAGATAAAGTAAATGACATCGTGATTATGGTTAACGTATTTATCGATCCGTCTGCAAAGGATTATCGTAAAATATACCAATACAACTATGGTGCAACAAAACTTGCAATCAAACGTGCATTTGAAGGATATCCTGACGTAGAAAAAGTATTAGCAGAAAAAGACAGAGGAACCCACCCAATAATGGGATTCAAAGCTATGAAATTATGGAACCCACCTTACTTACAAGTCGCATTGGATTTAGATAATGAAGATAAAATGCGTAGCATAATAAGAGATTTACCTAAACGTGAAAGAATACTCATAGAAGCAGGTACTCCTCTTGTTAAGAAATTCGGTGTAGAGATAATTAGTAAAATAAGAGAAGAAAGACCTGGAGCATTCATCATAGCAGATCTTAAAACATTAGATGTTGGAAGAGTAGAAGTTAAAATGGCCGCCGATGAAACAGCTGATGCTGTTGCTATATCCGGTCTTGGAACTATCGATTCAATCGATAAAGCTATACATGAATGTACCAAACAAGGTATCTACTCAATATTAGACATGATGAATGTTGACAACATTATTGAAAAACTTGATAGCCTCAAATTCAAGCCTAACATAGTATTGTTACACAGAAACATTGATACCGAAACCATGCAACAGAATGATGATGAACAAGCATCCGAGTGGGGTAACATTAAAGCCATTAAGGCTAAACTTGGAGATAAAGGACTTGCAGCTGTAGCTGGAGGAGTAACACCGGAAAAAGTTAATAAGGCATTAGAAAATGGTGCAGACATTATTATCGCCGGTAGATACATTATCGGATCAAGTGATGTAAGAAGAGCAGCTGATGACTTCTTAAGATACTTACCTCAAGATTCTGATACGATGAGAGTAGCATTGGATGAAGATGAAAAGATATAATTTTCATCAACACTTATTTTTTTTGATTGACCGCCATATAATATAATATACTGTTTTTAGTAAAATTAGCTATTATGAGTAGAACTGAGATATCAAATCATAATATAATAAAAATTTAAAAAAAAAGGTTTTGTAAGGATTCATCCTTCATATACATACCTGCATGATTCGTCAACGATTTCATCAGAGATTTTTACTCCTTCATTGACAAGCAGAAACTTCTTGTAATAATTGTCTTTAATTCCAACATATCCGCCCACTTCCCAATTGGCAAGAACTGTTCTATGGCAGGGAATAATTATAGGAAATGGATTTGATGCCAATACGTTGGCAGTAGGCCTTGCACTTCTAGGTTTATCTATCATTTTTGCCAATTCTTTATATGATGTGACTTTACCATGAGGAATTTCAAATTGTTTTTTCAATACAAGCCTTTGAAAATCTGTTAATTCTGATAAGTCAAGTTTATTTAAGTCAAATTTGACTTCATGTCCCATAATGGCATCCTTGATTTTGGACATCAATGCATGAATATTCTTACTGGGATGATTTTCGAATATTACTCCATGATAACTTATGTTTCCCGGATTAGATTTTTTTGTATTGTTGTCAGGAAGCAATAATTCTTTTAAAATCTTGTTGGTATCATCCCATACAATGGTTATTTCGCCAATCAGAGTATTTATGACCACATATTTTAAAATACTAACCTTTGACACCCCCTCATTTTAATGATTGAATACTTTAGAGTTATTATTATATATCCATTTATTAAGTATATAAAAGTATTAAATTTTAGGAATAACTAAAATAAAGAAGTTTTTCGATAAAGACAATATTTATAAAGAAGGAATACAAATTATTTATAGTCAACTATAGGAGGAATTATATGTTAATTGAAGAATTAGTGGTATTGTTTGTATTACTGATTATTGTAATTCTGGCATTCAAATTGATACTTGAATATGGCGGAACAATTCTAAAGATAGCCATGCATTTAGCATTTGGATGGATAACACTCGCATTAGTCAATGTTCTCCCCGGAATCAATGTACCTATAAATATCATAACAATGGCGATATCCGGATTTGGAGGAGTTCT
The DNA here is from genome assembly GCA_003266145.1 of Methanosphaera sp. SHI613. Taxonomy (GTDB): domain Archaea; phylum Methanobacteriota; class Methanobacteria; order Methanobacteriales; family Methanobacteriaceae; genus Methanosphaera. The sequence goes on along the minus strand of MVJJ01000126.1, from coordinate 2,634 downwards.
GGGAACATTCCTACTGGTACTAATATCAATTTTATTCTAAAAAAAAGAGAGTATATGAAACACATATACTATTAAATCTTACTATTTTTTTAATTTTTACTATGATTAAGCCGTATCCACAATTAAAAAGGCCGAGATTCCTGTTTAAAGCATCATCATAAATTATCTATTATATCACGGGCAGTGTAATTATATCCTTTCGTGTCAAGCAGCTTATCAGATACTTCTCCGATTATAAATGTTGATATGCATGAAGCATCAAATGAATCCATTTTCGTAGAATATGCCGTTATCATACCCGCCAGTATGTCACCTGTTCCACCAACGGTCATTCCGGCATTTCCCGTATCATTTAACTTGTACTGACCATCATTCATGATGATGTCCCTTTGTCCTTTCAGCACTATTGTCGTATTATACTCATCCGATAGTTTATCCAGGAGATTTATTTTTTCATCGAAATTATCAGGCAATTTAATTGAAAAGAACTTCTCAAATTCAGCGGCATGTGGTGTTAATATGCTTTTTGCATTGACACAGTTTTGTTTATCTACTAGTTTCAATGCATCTGCATCAATAATTATGGTCTTATCTATATCCTGCAGTATCTTATTGTACAATTGTCCTGTTTTCTCATCAAGTCCAGCACCGGATCCTATCAGTATGGAATCCGCCTTTCTAGATAACTCGAGAACATCATCATAGCTATCCATAGTTAATGAATTGCCTCTTACCTTTTTGACTATAAACTCGGGGTTATATGCCTTGATGATATCGGCACTTGACTCCGGAGCCACTATATAAACCAGATCCACGCCGCATTTGAGTGCACCCTCTGCGGCAAATATCACCGCCCCCACATAGTCCTCATTAGATCCGACAATCAAGACCGAACCATTCTGTCCCTTGTGGCTGGCTGCATCAACCCCTGGTATCTTAAGCAAATCCCCCCGGCCAACATAGTCCTCAGAGACTCTTGGTATTCCAATGTCAACAACTACCACTTCACCCACATATGAAGGTTGGGCATTTGTCAATCCTGTCTTTTTCTTATGCAACGTCAATGTCTTATGTGCAACAACACACTTATCATAGACTTCTCCCGTCATTGGATCAAGCCCGGATGGCACATCTACAGATAATCTGATTGCAGGAGAATAGTTGATTATATCTATGGCCTTTGATACCGGTTGTCTTAGTTTTCCCCTTATGCCCGTTCCCAGTATTGCATCTACTATGATATCACTGTTATCCGGCTTTAATTGTGTAGAATCGGTTATGATACTTATCTTAAGATTTTTATCCGACTTTTTCATATTTTCGATTACTTTCCAGTTCGTGAATGAATCCCTGTTTTTGATATTTTCCGGCTTTGACAACAAAAATAGATGCACATGATATCCATGATTCAAAAGGTGTCTGGCTGCTACAAATGCATCTCCACCGTTTCCTCCAGTACCGCTGTACAATGACACCCTTTTTTTATCGGGATAATTTTCGATTATGTGTGAAGCAATCTGACTTCCGGCATTTTCCATCAACACCAATGTAGGCAATCCGTTATACTCAGTATTTTTATCGACAGCCCTCATTTCAAGAGGAGTTAACATATTCTTCATTAGAATACCACCGTTTCATGTGACATTATTCATTTATTAAATTTATCTTATATTCACCAAGTTTTCCACCAAAGTTACCTGCAGATATGACTTGTACGTCAGGAATTGTTTTTATGGCATTTATTGCCTTTTGTGTAGCGATATTAATGTCTTTTTCGGAAAGTCCATCAAATACTATCTCATATACTCCATTACTGTCATCAGATAGTTTGGATTCATCAATTTTATCCTTGAGTGATGGACAATATGCCTCATTAGTTGTTGCATGCATGAATGAGTATTTATTTGAGCCTACCTTTGAACCGGAGGCCACTATTCCACCAGGAAATGGAGTTATGACATGAGGTACTGATTTGATGGCGTTGACTGCAGATATTGCCGCGGTTAGTGCTGACTGTTGACATTTAGCTATTATATATAAGTTTCCACCCGCTACTGCATCACAGATGCCGAAGTTTTCATCTATGTAAAAATCTCCACTCATGACAGGTATCTTATACATAGTCCTATTATATTTTTCAACTTTTTCCTGATATCCGTCACCGAAGAAAGATAACTTAAATCCAAGATTCGTTTGTGTATCACTATCAGGCAACAGATTAAATACCGCCGTGGTTGCAGCGGTCAATACACATTGTCCTATTCTGTTAAGGAGTTGTTGCTCTATCTTCTTGGTTGAGTTTTGACAGATTATGATTGAATAGCCGGGCCTGTTATCGGGTGTTTTATCCGGTTCCACATACTCATCTATGCCCGCCTCGGCAGGACAACCTATAAATGATGTTGCAAATCCGGTTGCTTCTATGGCTGCCGTATATGCCAATTCCTTTGTTGCAGCGGTAATCAACAGATATGCCGCTTTTGTTTTAAATGCCTCTGCATATGTATCTTCTATAATAACTGAATTCATAAAATCACGTCCTTGTTTACTTTGAATTATTGAATAAGAAATAGTTTATAAAAAAAAATATTTTGTGATGGATTTGATTTAATCCATATCCACCTGGTCTAATGC
>MVJJ01000112.1 GCA_003266145.1 Methanosphaera sp. SHI613 | reverse complement strand
TTTAACATGAAATTAGGAGTAATATCCACTTCTAATTTTCGATTTTTTTTTATTAGGAGGCTTTTATTTTTGAATAATAAAACAAAAAAATTTATTAGAAATAAAGCAATTCATTTTATCGTATTAATGTTAGCAGTAGCTATTTTTAGTTTTATTTTACTTGAATTATCTCCTATCGATCCTGTAAACGCTTATCTTAAACAGGCAGTAATCAGCCCTGAACAGAGAGTTATCCTTGAACAATACTGGGGTGTAAATCAACCGTTAACCACAAAGGTATGGGGTTGGTTAAGTAACCTATTACAGGGAAACCTTGGAAACTCATTAATATACCGTATACCTGTTGTTGATGTTATCAAAGAAAGATTCATGGCATCATTTGTTTTAATGTTAATATCATGGGTATTGAGTGGATTACTTGGATTTGGATTGGGAATAGTTGCTGGAAAAAACAAGGGTGGCTGGATAGATAAACTAGTAAAATTATACTGTTATATCCTGCAATCAGCACCATCATTCTGGATAGGATTAGTCATTCTGATTATATTCTCTGTAGAGTTGGGATGGTTCCCTATAGGAATGAGTGTTGCTATAGGAACAGCCAGTTCGGATGCAACGATATGGCAATGGCTTGCAAGACTGGTCTTACCTACATTGACGTTAAGCCTTGTAGGAGTAGCACCTATTGCAATGTACACGCGTAATGAATTGGTAAATGTATTGTCATCCGATTATATCCTATTTGCAAAAGCAAGAGGGGAATCCGGATGGCCATTAATAGAAAGACAAGCGTTAAGAAATGTATTGTTGCCTGCTTTAACATTACAATTCCAAAACTTCGCAGAATTATTTGGTGGAGCAGTACTCGTAGAACAAGTATTTTCTTATCCGGGAATAGGACAAACAGCTGTAGCTGCAGGACTTCAAAGTGATGTAACATTACTGTTGGGAATAGTACTGATAAGTGCAGTATTCGTATTTGTAGGTAATTTACTGGCAGATATAATGTATTTCTTTGTTGATCCAAGAATTAGGGAGAATGAGAATCTTGACAGACACTAAAGAAACAAAAAAAGGGTTTTTAAATCTTAACTTAAGAACAAAAACTCTATTGATTACACTAATCGCAGCAATAATACTTTTTTCAGTATTTATAAGTAATTACTTTATTGATCATACGGCAGTACTCACGAGTAACTTCTATAACATAAATCAACCACCATCCTTCGAACACTTATTCGGTACTGATTGGATGGGAAGAGACATGTTCATGCGTACATTACTCGGTCTTGGAATAAGTATAGGTGTAGGGGCATTCGCTTCAGTAATAAGTACAATAATAGCAATACTTCTTGGAGTATTCTCAAGTGTCAACACTTTCGTTGATGAATTGGTAACGGCAGTAATCGATTTATTCGGATCAATTCCACATATACTGTTAATCATACTTGTATCACTTGCATTTGGTGGAGGATACTATGGTGTTATCATGGCTGTAGGTTTAACTCACTGGACACCACTGGCAAGGGTACTCAGAGCAGAAATCAAGAGAATAAACACAAGCGAATACATTAAATTATCTAATGAATTCGGAAAATCTAAATTATGGATTGCAAAAAAACACATATTCCCATTGATTATATCACAGATTATAGTAGGGGTAATATTGATGTTCCCNNGCAATCATGCACGAAGCAAGTATTTCATTTTTAGGTTTCGGATTACCGGCTCATGAACCGGCTATCGGTATAATATTATCCGAGTCAATGAAATATCTTAGTATGGGATATTGGTGGTTGGCATTCTATCCGGGTTTAGCATTATTATTCCTAGTACTGTTATTTGATTTGATAGGAGAAAATGTGCATAAATTATTAGATCCACAAAGTGCACAGGAGTAGGTGTTTAGAATGAGTAAATTATTAGAAGTAGAAAAATTATCGATTTCTTTTTCACAATACTTCAAAGGTCTTGAACAAAGAGAACTGAAGGTATTATCTGATTTGACGATGGACGTTGATGATCATGAGATATTGGCCGTTCTTGGAAGTAGTGGTTCTGGAAAAAGTTTACTTGCACATGCAATCCTAGGTATATTACCAACAAATGCTAAGGTTTCAGGCAGTATAAGATATAAAGGTAAAGAAATGGATGATGAACTCAAGCAGGAGCTTCGAGGAGATAAGATCAGCTTCATTCCACAATCAGTCAATAACTTAAATCCATTGATGAAGGTTAAGGATCAGGCAATAGGATATATTGAAGATGAGGATGAACGAAAGAAGATGTATGAAAAACAGAGAAAAATCTTCAATCAATATGACTTGTCAGAAGAAGTTGATGACATGTATCCTTTCCAGCTATCAGGGGGTATGGCACGTAAGGTATTGATATCAACAGCCTTGCTTAATGACCCTGAAATAATCATTGCTGATGAGCCTACGCCGGGACTTGATGAAAAGGCAGTGGAGGAAACAATCAACAATCTCATTGAACTTAAAGAACAAGGTATTGGGATGATATTGATTACCCACGACATTCACACGGCAATAGAAACAAGTGACAGGATAGCGATATTATATCTTGGTTATGTAATCGAAATTACCGATACCAAGAACTTCACGGGTGATGGTGAAAAACTATTGCATCCATATACAAGATCATTGTATAGGGCTCTTCCAGAGACTGACTTTGAACTTACCGAAGGACATCAGCCTTCTTATCTACATATACCTAAGGGATGTCCATACCATGAAAATTGCCCTCATCAGGTAAGGGAATGTCATTATGAATTACCTGAACTTAGAGAGGTCAATGGAACTATCATCAGATGTTTCAATCCATTGGTGGATGGTGATTAGATATGAATGTGCTCAAGGCAGAAAATGTAAGCTTTTCTTACGGTTCACATCAGATACTTAAAAATTTGAATTTTGAGATGAACAACCAACAGATTATAGGATTATTCGGTGACAGTGGTTCAGGTAAAAGTACTCTCTGTAAGGTATTGACAGGTTTCATAAAGGATTATGAAGGTAATGTAACGGTTAATGGCCAAACGCATAAGAAAGGTTATAATCCTATACAACTGATTTACCAGCATCCTGAAAAGGTTATGAATCCGCGCTGGAAGATGCAGGAGGTACTTGAGGAATCCTGGATGCCAGATGATGATATCTTAAATGAATTCGGTATTAAAAAGGAATGGTTTAAACGTTATCCATCCGAATTGTCCGGTGGAGAATTACAGAGATTCAGCATATTAAGAGCATTGAATCCAAAAACACAGTTTATCATAGCCGATGAAATCAGTACCATGCTTGATGCGGTTACTCAGGTACAAATTTGGGATAGCTTACTTAAGACGGCTCGTAAAAACGAGGTAGGGGTACTGGTTGTAAGTCACGATAAGAGATTATTGAAGAGAATCTGTGATGATATTGTTTATTTGGCGGATATTACCGATTAATCTCTTTTTTCAACCCCTATTTTCTTTATTTTTTTATATATTGGTGGATGTTGTCATAATTATTTTATCAATAAATTCAAACATATTAATCTCTTCAAGTCAAACTATTTTTTTAGCGATAACGCATATTGTTATACTAAGTATAATATTAAAATACAATATTCCATTATAATAGTCTGTTTAATTAATGATAATAAATAATAAGATTGTTAATTGTCATGACAAATTGATATTTTAAAATAATCATTGTCAAGCTTTTAAAAGATGATTTAAATAATAAATTTTAATAAAAAAAGTAAGGAATTAAGATTCTATCTTATCTTCAACTTCGTTTAGAGAGGTTAACTTGTATACATTTTCATTAAGTACTTTTTCCATGTGTATGGTTCCCATGGAATCGTGGGTGTCGTCTACTATTTCATATCCCTGGTGTAGCCAGAAGGCTAAGGCTCCATAGCTGTCCCTTTGTGTGTGAAGGTATATTTCATTGTATTCTTTTTCTTTGGAGAATTCTTCTATTTTTCTCAGTAGCCTTGTAGCTATCTTGTTGTGACGGTATTCCTTTTTGACAAATAACCTGTATATGCTGGCAGTACTGTTCAAGTCATAGTTCCGGTTTTTTATGTTGTCGTTTCTGTCATAGCCTCTAACGGCGGCTGTACCTATTAGTTTGTTTGTATCCGTATCAATTGCCAAAAAAAGATTGTTTTTTGATGGACTGATGTAATAAGTATTTAATCCTTTGACGTCGAAGTGATATTCTGGAACGTAGTCCAGTCCGTAGCTTTCCTTTATCATTTTGAATATGAAGTCTTCTACTTGGTATTTGGAGAGGTGTTCTTCCTTTAATTCTATAAATTCTATATTCATATTAACCCACGTTATTACTTTTTTATTGTTTTACTGGATAAAAGTATTACTAATGTATTTTATCTTATTAATATACTATATTCTTTGTAATATAAATACTTTAGTTGGTATTACTTTTTCATTGATAATCTGCAAGAAAGTATTAACGACTTGTGTGATGTGATATAACTTTTTTCCAATTGACTAATAACAAGTAAAATCTAAATAGAAATTACAACATAAATATATAATAATAAAATTTTTCATTTAAATAGGAAGTGTTTAGATAATGAATATATTAGTAGTAGGTAGTGGAGCAAGAGAACATGCAATTGCAAAATCCCTTGCTAAAACTGCAGATGTATTTACATATATGGGACGTAAAAATCCTGGACTAGCAAGATTGTCAAAAGAATATGAAGTAGCTGATGAATCAGATTTCGATAAAATAATCAAATTTGCACAAGATAATGATATAGAAATAGCATTCATCGGACCTGAAGCACCACTTGAAAAGGGTATTGTCGACGAGCTTGAAAAGGTTGGAATAAAGTCCGTAGGGCCAAACAAGGATGCAGCTCAGATTGAGACAAACAAGGCATTCATGAGAAAACTTTTCGAAGACTATGATATAGCCGGATCAATAAAATATGGAACGTTCTACACACTTGAGGAAGCATATGAATTCATCGACAATTTTAATGAACCAGTCGTTGTAAAACCTATCGGATTAACAGGTGGAAAAGGAGTTAAAATAGTAGGTGATCAGCTGGAAGATAATGAAGAAGCCAAGGAATATGTAAAGGAAATCTTCGACCAGAAAATGGGCGGCTTCGAAGGGGTAGTGATAGAGGAATTACTCATAGGAGAAGAATACACCATCCAGGCATTCGTAGATGGAACACACCTGGTGCCAATGCCGGCAGCACAGGATCATCCACATGCATTCGTCGGAAATAAAGGTCCAATAACCGGTGGAATGGGTTCATACTCAGATAAAAATCATTTACTTCCATTCTTAAGCCAGGAAGAATATGACCAATCAGTAGAAATAATGAAAGAAACAATCGACGCAATCAAGAAAGAAGCATCACCATATAAAGGTATATTATATGGACAATTCATGCTCACCAAGCAAGGACCAAAAATCATAGAATACAATGCAAGATTCGGAGACCCTGAATCAATGAACGTACTTGCAGTATTCGACTATGACCTTGCAGAAATATCAAAACAAATAGTCGACGGCACACTTGACAAGGCATTATTCGAAAACAAGGCATCAGTATGCAAATACATTGTACCAGACAAATATCCAAACACTCAAGCAGCAGATAGCATAGTAGAGGTGGATGAAGAAAAAATCAACCAGATGGATGCACAGGTATACTATGCGGCAGTGTATGAAGATGAAAATGAAGACATAAGATTAACCTCATCACGTGCTATAGCAGTACTTGCAGTACGTGACACGATAAAAGAAGCAGAAGAAGTATGTGAAGAGGCAATAAAATACGTTAAAGGTGAAGTATATCACAGATGTGATGTAGCTACCGAAAAATTATTAAATGAAAAATTAGAACATATGAAAGAAGTTAAATCCTAAAACTTCTTAACCATCCTTTTTTTAGATTATGATGTGTTTTTATTTTTTCTTAAATCTTTAAACAGAATTATTTCAATTAACTTTTTTCTTTGAAATTTTTAATAAACAATTCTTTTTCAATATATCTGAATAACCATAGCCTTTTTTTTATTATAAAAAATATTCATAATTATATTATTATTCTTGGTTGTATCATTTATTTGATTCTTATCCAAAGGCATATATTTTTAAAATTAAAAAATAAAAATAAGAGGGTATGACCTCCAACTAAAATATAAAAAACAAGGAAAAAATTATTTAAAGCATAATCTTCAATATAATGATAATTGCCATATTTTAACAGTATTTAATGATGTAAGTAGGTACTTGAAATCGAAAAACTGTATATTATCTCTAAACTAATAGTATAAGTAAGTTAGAAGAACTATTACGCTTTAAAAAATAAAAATAATACTATAGATATAAGAGATGATGGAAATGAAAAAATTAAATCTAAAAAATATATTAATCATGGCATTAGCATTAATGGCTGTAACCTGCACAGTAGCAGCAGTAAGTGCTGACGATGTAAGTGCTGCTACAATCACTAATCAAGGTGGAACATTAACCCTGGATGGTTTACAATTTAAAATACCAA
>MVJJ01000132.1 GCA_003266145.1 Methanosphaera sp. SHI613 | reverse complement strand
TCAATATCAGTAGAACCTGATGCATCAATTACATGTATCAGTGCCTTTGCCTGACGAAGATCATCCAGGAATTGATTTCCCAGTCCCTTTCCTTCATGAGCGCCGGGTACCAGTCCTGCCACGTCTATTAATTCTACCGGTATGTAACGAATTCCTTCTACGCATTTACTTGTACGTGGATTACAGGTTAATCCCAATTCTTTACATGGACAGTCGGCGGTAATATATGCCACAGCCTTATTGGCGTCTATCGTTGTGAACGGATAATTGGCAATTTCCGCCTCAGAAAGAGTTGCCGCTGCAAAGAGTGAAGATTTTCCCACATTTGGTTTTCCTGTAACTGCTATTTGTAACATTAAATATCTCCTTATAGTTTTTTAATTTATTATATAATTGTGATAAATACTTCTTCCATGAAAAAATATCATTTCTTTTAAAAGTAACTCTTTAATCAATCATTATAATTATATATTTATAAATTCTTAGATAAAAACAATTAGGATACTAACAAAAATAAGAGAATGAATCCAAAAAAAAATTATAAAAAAAAGTATTAAAGTAGATGAATAATATCTACTTTTATCTAGACTGAAACATGTAAAGTCTTAACATCTTCCAATTTAGGATAATTAACGGATGTGAATATTGCTGTAATGTTATATTCGCCAGATTTATAATTTTCAGGCAAGGTATACTCTACACTTACAGTATTGTTAGTTACTTTAGCATAGATTACTTTACCATTTGAGTCTTTTACTGTTTTACCATTGATTTTGAATACTACTTTTCCATTGTTTATAGTTACATCAGTGTTTATTGTTGCTTTAAGTGTGATTGTACTTCCTGCTGTTGCGGTTATATCTTCTGTTGTGATTGTTGGTGTTTGTTGTGTTATTGTGATTTCTGTTGCATCACTTGTTAATTTGTCACATTCGGTTGATCCTGAGTATACTGCTTGTATTGTTGAGCCTTCTTTCCAAGATGAAGGTATTTCATAGTTTTCTATTGTTGCAGTTCCATTTACGACTTTTGCATAGATTACTTTGCCATTTGCATCTTTAAGTGATTTACCGTTTACTTTGAATACGACTTTTCCTTTGTTAATGTTACTTACTATATTATCACCTGAATATATGCTTGCACTGATTGTTGCATTTTGACCTGCTGTAAATTCAGTTGTATCTATTTTGAGTATTTTTTCGGTAGGATTTGATATTACTAAAATAGTTCCCATAGCAAATAAGTTATCATTAATACTTTGTAAAGTTACAAGATTATCTCCTTCAAGTACATTGGTTATTTCTGATTTTACTATGCTAAGTTTTGATGTTGCATCATAGTTTTGTGCTAAAGATCCTATTTCTTCATTGTTAAATGATATTTTACTGCCATCTGCTTTATCACTTGCAGCAGAGATTACATATAATGTAGCATCCCCTGAGTTTACATTTTCATAATTAGAGTATGCAACTGTGTAATCATTTGATGTTAATCCACTTGATTCTGGATTTAATAAATCTGATCCTTCATTTATCATGATGGTAGTCATTTCTGTATTGTCAGCATATATGATTGCTAATATACCACCATATAATATGTTGGAATTATTGTTAAGTTTAGTAGGTACAATTTCATTAACTTGTCCTGCTTTGAACTGATTTGTTATGTTGAATACTACTACTCCACTTGGGTAGTTGTATGTTCCAAATCCTTTTGTGTCGCTGTAGTTTGCGATTATTGGTGATTCTTCATCATTTACTTTTAATGTGAAGTTTAAGTATTTGTCCCAGTTGTATCCCTGGTAGTATAGTACATCTACTATTTTATCATTTTCCAGCCGTGATGCATCATAGACTGCTTTAGAAGTATCATTCCAGTTATAATAGTTGAACTGTTCAAGTATTAAAGTGTTTTGACCTTCATATACACGTTTGGTTGTGAAGTTTTCTCCACCAGTGAATGATTTTCCTCTGTATCCATTGTAGTATGCATTGATTGTTCCTTCGTATAATGTTTGTGTTGTATCATCATAGATTATATCTACTTTGATGTCTTTTGTACCTGTAGTGGTTGGGTTGTAGGTTACGTCAATGGTTGTTTCACCTGTAAAGTCTTCAAGTGTTTCAGTTGTACTTTGGTCATCAATTGTTATGTTTAATGTTGCAGTTGCAGAACCTCCATCATTTGTGAGTTTTATGCTGATTGTATTGTCTGTTTCCACCAGAAGATCGCCTTTGCTTGCAGTTACATCCACATTATCTACAGCTACATTAGGCATTGCAGGATGTGTTACTACAAGTATTGTACTCATTGCAAATAGGTTATCATTGATACTTTGTAAGCTTACAAGGTTTGTGCCGTTTTCTAGGTTGTCCACATTTGTTTCTACAATGCTAAGTCTGGTTAAATTATTGTAATTATCTGCAAGTGATCCATATTCCTTGTTGTTTACTATGATTTTACTTTGTCCGGCCTTATCTGCTGCTGCAGATATTGTGTACAATGTTGCATCATCAGCATTGATGTTTTCATAGTTTGAGTATGCAATTGTATACTCATTTGTTGTTAATCCAGTTGATTCTGGGTTTAATATGTCTGATCCTTCATTAATAATTATGTCTGTTTCTTGTGTGTTGTTTGCATATATGACTATGAAGTATCCACCATATAATGCACGATCATTACCATCTGTCAATATATCTAGGATATTTGTGCTGTTTGCTTTGAATTGGCCTTTAGCATCAAATACCAAAAGACCTGATGGATAATTATAACTTCCAAATCCTTTTGTATCATTATATTGTGAAATTGGATCCCATAATGGTTCATCGTTTAATCCTACAAACATAGAATCATTAGTTTTAAGCCAGTTATAACCTTGATAATATAGAACATCTATTACTTTGCTTTGTTCGACGATACCATAATCGGCTGAATTGAAAGTAAATTGAGATTCATTGTATTTATTGGATAAATAGAATTCCATTGGAATGATTACTAATGTATTTTTACCAGTATAGCTACGTTTTGTAGTGATATTTTGACCATCAGTAAATGATTTACCCATATAACCATTGTAATATGCTACAATACTTGTTTCATATAAATGTGATGTGCCATTTGAGTTAACCGCATCTACACTTATCTGTTTTTCACCAGGAGTTTCCGGAGCATATGTGACGTTTATTAATGAATTTCCTATTTGATCTAGTTCATAGTCATATGTAGAATTATCTATTGTAACTTTTAAATTAACAGTATCTGTTATTGAATTGGTGAGATTTATTGTAATTATATTGTCCTGATTTACAAATAGGTTTCCAGAATTGGATGTAACTTTTATGTCATTTATTGTAATAGTTTCATCAACAACATCATCAGATTTAACTATGATATTCTCAATAGTGTTTGTATTTCCTAATATTTTAGAGTTAGCATATACTGAGTAAGTTCCAGGAGTATCAATAGTTAAATTATATGTATTATCACCAGTAGAACCTACTTGTTGGTCATCTAAATATACTGTATATTCATCATGATCTAAAATATCGCCATCATAATATGTTGGGTTTGTTAAAGCACTTGTAATTTCAAGTTCTATTGCATCGGTTGTTTTATATGAATCTTGAGGATTTTTAATTTGTAAATCTAAAGTATCATATAATATTGAAACATTATTATAACTATTTGAGATGAATGTATTTTCTCCCTGTAAATTTAAAGTTTCATTTTCAGAGTATATGTTTGTGAAATTTGTATTTGTAATTTGTGTTGTTGAACCATCATCAGCATATATTGATCCTCCTTCGGATGCATTATCATTGCTGAAATTACATGAGGATACTATTAGATAATCTTCTGCATATATAGAACCACCTTTTGAAGCTGTATTAGCATTAAATTTTGATTGGTTTACCGTGGTTAATACTTTTGTACTTAACACACCACCATCATTAGTTGCTGAATTATTGTTGAATTCTAAATTATTTAATACCAATTCAGTACAATTAGTGTTTATGTATATACATCCACCATATTGGGCATGGTTATTATTGAATATATTGTCTTGGATAGTTGCATTTGCATTCCAAAGATATACTGAACCACCATAATAATTAGCATTGTTATTTAAGAATAGATTATTGTCAGTTAATGTTAATTTTCCTCTATTGGTATAGACAACTGCACCAGCATATGATGCATTGTTAGATTCAAAGGTATTATTATCTTTGATGGTTATATTTCCAGTTGAGTTAATTACCCCACCATATGATGCTACATTATTACTAAAATGATTATTTTCTTCTATTAAAACATTACCAAGAGTACTTGAGATAACTCCTCCAGAAGTAAAACCATTATTATTTGAAAAAGTATTCCTATTTTTAATAGTTAAATTTCCTTTTTCATTATGAATAACTCCGCCATAATTTTTAACAGAAGAGTTAATGAAAGAATTATTATTATCTATTAAAAGAGTACCTTGATAATTGTATAAAGCTCCAGCCCATAATGCATAATTGTTTTCAAATATATTATTTGAGTCAATATTGATTATACCTTTGTTATTATATAATGCTCCACCCTTACTAGCATTGTTATTTGTAAAGATAGAATTTAATAAAGTTACATTTCCAGTATTATGTATTGCTCCAGCATATCCACTGGTTCCACTTCCTGTAGCTGAAGAATCATTGAAAACTGAATTCATTACAGTTAAATTACCTTTAACATTATATATGCATCCACCACTAGAAGCTTTATTATTATTAAATGTTGAATTTATAATTGTTAAATTTCCAGCATTACTAATTGCTGCTCCATTTCCACTTTCGGAATATGCATTAATAAAATTGATATTGCTTATTGTTACAGTGTTATCAGCCTTTATATCAAATAAATTAATTTTATTAAGTCCGTTTATTGTAACATTACCCTCTGATTGGATGAAAATATCTTTAGCATAACTTTTAGTTAAAGTAATAGCTTTTTTAAGATTATATTCTCCTTCCATCAAAGTATAATTTTTTCTGTTAACTATATTTGTATTATTAAAAGCTACTGAAATATTATAAGGATTATCTCTAGAACCATCTCCATCGAGTGTTGCTTCTGGAGAAACATAAGTAACCCCACTATTATCATCAGCTTTTTTAACATTAGTTTTATAACTAATATCCTTCTCATAATTATTGTCTTCAACCATTTTTACATTATTTGATTGATCTTGAATAGCACTATTATCAGAAGTAGATAATGCAGAATCATCAGATGCAGAAACTGCACCCATTGCAAGAATCAAAAATAATACAAATAGTGTAAAGACATATTTTGTATTTATTTTTATCACTTTCAAACCTCATGAAATTGTAATACATTATTTAAATAAATTATTAATGTATTATATAATACTATAAAAAAACACATATAAAAAATTTACTAAAGTAATAAAAAAACATGTAAATAATAAAAATAGTAATAAAAAACTATATTATAACTCAATATTGCAATAATTAATAAAAAAAATAAGTATGGAAAAAACCCACACTTAAAAAAGTGGAATTTAATCAGTTACAGACAAAGTCTTTTCATCTTCCAATTTAGGATAATCAGAGGAAATAAATACTGCTGTAATGTTATATTCGCCAGATTTATAATTTTCAGGCAAGGTATACTCTACACTTACAGTATTGTTATTTACTTTAGCATAGATTACTTTACCATTTGAGTCTTTTACTGTTTTACCATTGATTTTGAATACTACTTTTCCATTGTTTATAGTTACATCAGTGTTTATTGTTGCTTTAAGTGTGATTGTACTTCCTGCTGTTGCGGTTATGTCTTCTGTTGTTAGTGTTGGTGTTTGTGCAGTAATATTTAATTCTTGTTGTTGGCTTCTTAATGATGGACATTGACTTGAACCGGAATATACTGCACTGATTGTAATTCCTTCTTTAGCCCATGATGATGGTATGAAGTAGTTTTCTATTGTTGCAGTTCCATTTACTACTTTAGCATAGATTACCTTACCGTTTTCATCTTTTAATGTTTTACCATTTACTTTGAATGCCACTTTTCCAGCAGAGAGGTTTGTAATTGTTTGATTATCAAAGAGGATATTTGCTCGTATTGTTGCGTTTGTATTTAATGTAAAGTCTAATGTATCTATAATTAAGTCTAATGTTGGAGTGTTATCTGCTATTGTATTTGTTTGATTGTCCAAGTTTACTGATGCATCACCATATGATGATGAAGTTAACAGATAATTGTTCATTATTACATTATTTGTACCGTTTCCAGTAATTGTATAATCTAATTTGTTGATGATGTTATTATTTGTTATGGTTATGTTAGTTGCACTTCCAGTTAATGTAATAATACTATCATCAGATGTTATGTTATTGTTATTGATGTATACATTAGAATTATTTATCTTGAAGGATGTTGTGATATTGTTGTCTTCAAGAACTACATTTTCTCCTAATGTTAAAGATTCAAGGATATTGTTATTTGTTACTATTGAATCATTTCCAGCATTTAATGATTTAATAGTATTTCCAATTATTGTAGAATTTGTTACTTGTAATGTATCAAGAGTATTGTTTGTAATTGTTACATTTGTAGAGGATAAACCTACAGCTCCTGTTAAATTATTATTGTTTAGTATTAAGTTTTTAACTAGAACATCAACACCATCAGCCCATTGTTCCACTATTGCATAATCATTTGCTATTATTGTGTTGTTTTCTATTGTTATGTTTTCTCCTTGAATTCTGAATGTATTTGCTATTTCATTATCCCTGAGAATACCTGTACCATCAATGACATTTCCTTTTAATGTAATATTGTAATTTACTCCATCAGTATTATATGTTGTAATGTATACTAGATTTCCTATTTTACCTATGACATTTATATCATCAGTTTCTCCAACAACTGTATTGTTTTCTAACAATACATTATTAGCACCTGCAACCACAAGTGTACTATGACCATAGTTTCCATGAGTATAGAATTTACTGTTTGTTACATTAATATCACTTGCACCATTTCTTATACTGAATCCGCCTACATTAGATCCTATTTGTTCCATATAGTTGGTATATGTAATATTGTTTATTGATACTCTTTTTGCCCCGTCAACAGTTACTCTTGTATTGTAGAAACTTATTCCTGTAATATTTGTTCCAGAAGCTTTGGAACTTATAATAAATTGATTACCTGTCCTTCCAGTATTTAATCCACTGTCAAGACTAATATTTGCATCATTAGTTGAGGAAATTATGTTAACTGCTTTGTTAACTGTTAATCCTTTAAGTGATGAATCGAATAATCCCTGCATATCTATCGTATCACCCTTATTAACATTAGAATTAAATGTTCCGTCTGTTACATATTCATTGTAGTTATCAGCTGTGAGTACTATGGTTTTTGGAGGTATTATTATTTCATCATAATATGTTACATTACCCGTACATCCTTCCATTGTTATATTACTTCCATTAATTATGAAGATTCCCTTATTGAAAGTACAATTGATAAATTTAACATTATCTAGAGGAGAGGTTATATTAACCGTTTCATTGAAGAATATGTTGGTAACAATTGAACCATCGGCTCCTTCTTCAAATATGGTTTCTAACCATATTTTTCCAAGTATACCTGTAATATTTGTAGTTTTTGTAATAATTGGTTCACCATTAGTTGATTTTATCTCTTCAACAACATCTGGTAGGTATTGATCCAGATAAAATAGGACATAAACAGTAGTTACTGTTTTTTCAAATGTTTTACCACCAGCCATAGGTCCCATAACAAGCCATCCACCATATATACTATCACAATCACTCTGGTTAAGGAATAATGAGTTTTCATCCATATCTAATGTAAATGGATTATCCATACCATCAAGTAATTCAGATGGAATTTGAATTATTGTACTATTTACTAATTTAACTACTGTTTCATTAGTTGAAGCATATGGAGCTACATTAATTATAGAGTTTTCGATAGTTATTGAGTTAGTGCCCAGTAAAAGAATCGGTCCACAGGAAGTTGTATTATATATTGTTATGCTTGGTAAAGTTAAATCATCATAACAAACATAGAAAATTACATAAGTACCATCAAATGAAAGATAATCCCCATCCATGAAATAACGACCTAAAAACATTCCATCTGGAACATATAAATTCCAATTACTATCCGTTATGACTACATATAATGGTGTATTAGTATTGTTTTGCGAAGAATAACTTACAGAGTTATCATTTATAGCATCATTGGCTCTACCATTTAGACTTGCAATGGCATTATTTGAGATAGTTACATTTGTTATTCCTTCAGCTAAAACAATAGCATATCCTTCATCAGAAACACTAATTGTATTATTATTTAAGAATATATAACTTGCTTCAACATTTATTGTAGTATCCCTCAAAGTTAATCCTGTTATATTACTGCCAGAAGCAGCCGTGCTAATTATGAATGATTGATCCTCAAAGTTTAAAAGTGCATCATTTGTAGTAGATGTGACATTAACCGCCTTGTTTAATGTAATAGCATACTGTGAACCTATTAATTCTCCACGGATATCAAT
>MVJJ01000107.1 GCA_003266145.1 Methanosphaera sp. SHI613 | reverse complement strand
TACATTAATTCCTACAGAAAAATTGTTGGTGGATTATTCATACTCTACTTAAAAACTTAAAAATATATTAACTTATTAATCAAATAATATATATTATTAGTAATTAAATGTATGGAGGTAATCTTATGGACATGATATTTACTCAAGATCAACTGCTTATATTAATCCTATCAGTGATATTCTTGATTCTGGTCATTGTTGTCGTTGTCGAATGGCGTAAGGCAGCAGTATCTAAAAACAGCATATTGTTATTGGAGAAGAAAGCTGAACTTAAGAAAATAGAACTGGTAGAAAAAGATCTGGAATCTAAACGTATGAAAGAGAATATCACCGAGTTATCTGAGGAAGATCAGGAAAAACTTAAAAACATACGCTCAAACACAACCGAAATAATGGCTAAGGTTGGACTTTTAAACAGTGAAGTCAGTGAAAAAGTAGAACAGTTAGAAGCTAAAAGTGAACTGTTAAAATTACAGAAATTATCTAAGGAACTTGAAAAGAAAGAAGCAGAACTGGAAAAATCTCTTAAATAAGGTGATTATATGGAAGCGGCAACAACACTTGCAGTAATTATACTGATTGTTGCAATATTGATATTGATTTATTACTATCTTCAAGCTACAAACAATCCCGTTTATCAGGATATTCATGAACAGGCAGAGGGCTTCACGGCCAGAGTATCACAGGAAGAATATATCTCCAATATATCCGATAAGATGAGCGATATCAGCGGTAAGTTCAAGGATAGAGTTCAGGATGAAGATGATGGGGAACATGTATCCAAGACTGATTTGATGTCTAAGAAAATATCCCAATTTATCGATGAACAGAGTGAACAGGTAATCAATGACTGGGATTTAGCAACCAATAAGGATATTGATTCCCTTCTTGAAAAATATGAATCAATCGAAAGCAATTTAAATGAATATAAACAATCCAATGATAAACGTGTGGATTCTTTAGAAGAAAGAGTTAATCGGATTGATGAGGAATTAGAACAATTGAAAGATTAATTCTTTCTAATAAAACTATTTTTTTTCAATGATTTGTAATAGTAACATTTATATATTACTTTCAACTTAAATAATAATAGCTCTTAGTAAGAGTGACTATTTTATTCTCATAGCAGGGTGGGGTAGTCTGGTGATCCCGCGGGGCTCATAACCCCGAGAGCCCTAGTTCAAATCTAGGCCCTGCTATCTTTTTAATTATATTAATCATTTTTTTGGTAAGTCGGTGTGCAGTTAACGGTTTTTTGTAAACTGAGGAAACTCCATCCACCATTAATAACCATGATGTTCTTAATTGACATACACTAAGAAGTGTGACACTGATATAGAAACGATACGATAGGACTAAATTTAGGCTATAATGAATGATACGATTGGGTTGACTAGCCTTAACATAGTAAATCGGTGAAACGATCTAATCCATGGGGTGCAAGAGTAAATAGTCGTTTGACAAGGTAACTTGCTTAGATAAATGCTGCATAGAAACATGAGATGGGTTACTACCGGCATGCCAAAAATCATATTAAAAACTTTTTTTCAGCATATTTTCATATAGTCAATGATAATAATTTAATGCGCATAATTTCCAAGTTGCTGATGCCCATTTTCTATAGTCTTACTATGTATTCTTAAAATTTTCAACTTACGTCATGTTTTACTGATAAAAATACTTTTTAAATTCTCTTCTAAATCTTATTCTAATTGAATATAACAAGCTAATCTCATTTTTTTACTTCTTTTTGTATCTAAGATGTATTTTATGGATATAACTTTGTATAATTGATTATAACCATTATTTAAACAATTTACTATAAAAATATATCGTTGTATTATGTTATTAAATTGAATTCGAAAAAATAACAGTTTAGAATTTTTTTTGAAATATGAAATTATACCATTGGGCCGAGAACTCTAAAAAAATTTTTCATTCTAAAATTATATGGTAATCTATTTTTTATTATTAAATTAATCCTTAACCTATTCATGGTTATTGAAAAAAAAGGCATATGTTTATATATTATTACAATAATAATTATTATTATCAATAAAAATAGGAGATATGATAAATATGGCAATTTTACCAAAAGCACCAGTAAAAAGAATTATTGAAAGTGCAGGCGCAGCAAGAGTAAGCGATGAAGCAACAGTAGCTTTAGCTCAAGTATTAGAAGATGAAGCTATGATAATCGCTGAAAGAGCTATCAAATTAGCTAAACACGCTGGTCGTAAAACCATCAAAGCAGAAGACATAGAATTAGCAGCATAATTCTGCTTACAGCAATTGATTTAAATAGGGTAGGTTTATAAAACCTACTATTATTTATACTTAAATAACCACCAAACAAGGAACTTTTTTTACAATAATTGTTAAAGAATATACAATGTTCTATATTACATATTCTATATAAGATTTCTTATTCCTCACAGTCCATCTGCCAGCCTACAACGGCACATTGGCCCATGGATACGCTACCATCACCACAACAGGTTTTTTCATGTTGTAAGAATTCATATCCTTCATTTTCAACGTTTTTCTTAACAATCTCTGATATATATTCATTATAGAATACTCCACCGGTAGCGCCGATTTTGTCAACATTATAGGTATCGGCAGTTATAATAGCGACATCACTCATACTTTCGGCCAATGCTTTCTGTGAAGCCCGTGCTATTTCACAACTTGGAACATCACTTCTTATTAGTTCAAGTACGTCCAAAAGAAGTCCACTCGTATCAATTACCACACGTTTATCAACAACTTCCTTTTCAAGGGTTATGTTTATCAGGTCCTGAGCATTCTTTGCAGCACTTTCCAGTTTCATGGAACATTCTCCTTCATAGCCACGGGATTTGCTCACCTTGAGAAGTACGCTGATACTATCCAGCACACGTCCCATACTGCTGGTATATGCAGTGTTGAATCTGTTCTCAAGCTGTTTAAGTGTCATGTCAACCTCTTTATCACCATACTTGAAGAAGTCCTTGTATTCATCCTTCATGATGCTTTCCAGCTCTTCGGCATCCATTACATCATATAGTATTCCCATAGCCATACGGATAGGATATTTTGTGCTGATGTCCCCACCAGGCATTAGTTGAGTTTTAAGCCCGCCGGTGTTTACATATTTGCCCGTACTGTTAAGGTATAATACTTCACCACCCCATATGTTGGAGTCCTCTCCATAACCAACTCCATCCGCGGCAATTACGACCAGTTCATCCTCGCCGTGTTCTGCCATTAGGCTAGCCGCATGTGCATGATGATGTTGGACATCAACAAGTCTTGCTTCATGTTTGACGGCCAGCTCTTTTGCAAGTTTTGTCGTATTGAAGTCAGGATGCATATCACATGCTATATAGTCGAGCCTTTGTGTTTTGGTTAGGCTTAAAAGGTGGTCTATGGCGTTTTCCATAAATTCAAGCGTTCTGATTTTGGAGGTATTTCCTATATGCTGTGATGGGTAGCATTTACCCTCTTTAAGGATGGAAAATGTCACATCAAGTTCGGGGCCTACGGCCAGTATGTTATCTTTGACATTTATGTTTGAGAAATCATACGGCTTTGGAACGTATCCTCTGGAACGTCTAATGAATGCAGGACTGTTATTTCTAAATCTTACAACACTGTCATCGCAGCGATTCAATATGCGTCTGTTGTGTAAAAGATGATAATCGGCTATGCCATCCAGTTTGCTCACGATGTCCTTGTTGTCTATGAGCATAGGATCTCCGGGCATATTTGCTGATGTCATCACATATGCCTCTTCAAGGGTGTATTTGAATAGCAAGTGGTGAAGTCCTGTGTATGGAAGCATCACTCCCTGATTATGAAGTCCCGGTGATAGGTTATCCGCCAGGTTATAATCTTCACTCTTATCAAGCACTACAATTGGTCTTGCCACAGATTCAAGCATCTTTGCTTCATCAGCACTATAATCCACAAATAATGAGGCGGTCTTCAAGTCCGGACTCATACATGCAAATGGTTGTGTTTTTCTTCCAAGACGTTCTCTTAACCTGTCTATGGCATCCTCCGTTGAGGTTTTGCATACGAGGTGCGTTCCCCCAATACCCTTGATTGCCAGAATGTTTCCCTCATCAATCAGCCTGCTTGCATCCTTTATAGGATCAGGGGATTCTATTCTTTCATCCTTATACAGGTATACTTCCGGTCCACAGTCAGGACAGCATGTGGCCTCAGCGTGGTATCTTCTGTTTAAGGGGTCTGTATACTCCTGATTGCAGTAGTCACATAATGGAAATTCGTCCATTGTAGTGTTTTTTCTGTCATAGGGGATTTTATCTATCAATGTGAATCTTGGTCCACAATCGGTGCATGCGGTAAACGGATAGTAATAGTGCTGGTCTTTGTCGTTTAATATCTCCTCTAAACACGTATCGCATATGCTCATATCAGGTGGTATGACCGCAGATCCGGATATTTCATCACTGCTTTCGATGATGCTGAAGTCATCATATTTGTCTTCGGGACTAATCTTATCTTGAATATCTACCTTGATATTGTTTATCTGGGATCTTACGGGTTTATGTTCGTAAAGTTCGTCTACAAATAAGTTAATGTCCTCGTATGGGCCCTGTATCAGTATTTCAACGATGTTTCCCATATTACGTACATATCCTGTCAGGTTCATTACCTTTGCCAGTCGGTAGACAGTTGGTCTAAAACCGACTCCCTGAACAATTCCTTCCACTAGTAAATATGCATTATATTCATCCATCATATGCGCCCCTATTTTTTATTTCTTGAATATATTTTTATACTTCCAAATTAATAAATAATATTCACTACTTTAATTTAGGTGTTAATTTTTATGAAGGATATATTACAAAATCTGATTGATGGAAAGATAACGGTAACTGAAGCAGAAAATCAGTTAAGGGTAAATCAGTTTCAGGAATTGGGTGAAAATGTTAAGTTTGACACTCATCGTAAAAGTCGTGTCGGTGTATGTGAGGCAGTATACTCCACAGGTAAAACCGATGATGACCTGCTCAACATAATCAATAATGTTAATTTTATGGAAAATTTAATCATAACACGACTCGATGAAAGTAGATTTAATCGAATCAAGAATCAATTTAATGAAGAGGTATCTGAAAATCTAACATTTTATAAACAGGCATCTATATTAACCATCAATAAAAAAGAAGTTGAGCATAAAAAATTGTCCGTCGGCATAATAACTGCTGGAACAGCTGATGTACCCGTAGCTGAAGAGGCAAGAATAACTGTAGAACAATCCGGATATAATGCAGTAACGACGTATGATGTCGGAGTGGCCGGAATACATAGACTTTTAAATAAGATAACTTTCCTGGTTGAAAAAGAGGTAGATGTGATAATAGCAGTAGCGGGAATGGAAGGGGCATTGCCGTCAGTTGTAGCAGGCCTGGTTGACATACCAATAATTGCAGTACCGACATCCACGGGCTATGGAGTAGGACAAAAAGGCTTCACGGCACTATTTGCAATGCTTCAGTCCTGTGCACCGGGAATATCAGTGGTAAATATAGATAATGGATATGGTGCGGCAGTAAATGCAATAACCATATTGAACCAGATAGATAAACATGATAAATAATGAAATGTTAATTATTTATTATCCTTCTTTTTTTAACATAATTAAACATTAAACTGCTGTTTTTTTTAATAGATTCGTTGAAAGAATTACTATAATTTAAATAAATAATCAAACTGTATAAAATTATTAATGTAAGTTTAATAAAAATAGTCTTTAAAAGTATAATGGGGTCACAGGGATTTGAACCCCGATCCTGGGATTTCTCTTGTCTCAGCACTCCAATTGATCATCATCGGTATGCCTCAGTGTGCGCACTTTCTTCAAAGACAACTGGAGTCCCAGATGATGCCAGGTTACACCATAACCCCATCGTGTGTATCGTTTCGTACCAAGACTTCAACGAGAAACTAGGATTATATAAAGGTATGTATAAAGTAGTATATAAATTTTATGATAGTTTTTTTTCAATGATGGAGGATTTGACAAAAATATTTTCTAGAAAAATGATTAATACTATCTATTTTTAAACATGATGAAAATCATTTACATACTTGATTACGGGAAAGAACAAGAAATATAAAATAAGTGTGATAAACAAAAAGCAACAAAACAAATAAAACAGCAATCCTAATAAAAATGGGGGGGGATGTTGATTATATTTTCAGAATATCCGAATAATAATTTTCAGTAATGCTGGTGATATGATCCCAGTCAAACTTCTTCGCGTAAGTTCTACAGTTATTTCTCATGTTTCTGTTGAGGCCCTCTTCAATGTAAAAGTTAATGATTTTTGCCAGATTATCAACATTGTTGTTTATAACACAACCGTTATCTGATGTTATCAAGTCCTTGGCGGCATTCATAGGATTGTTGATTGTAATGACAGGAAGACCACAAGCATTAGCTTCAATAAGTACTATTCCAAATCCTTCCCTTTCAGATGGAAGTACAAAGACGGTTGAACTTTTCATTAAACTGTATAAATCCTCTTGATTATCTAAAAAATCCATGAATATTACATTGTCCTCTAATTCATAACTGCTTACCAGCCTTTCCAAGTCAATTCTTGAAGGGCCTTCTCCGACAATGAAACATTTGGCAAAAGGATGTATATCAGTGACCTTATTCATGGCCTTGACTAGTAACTCCACATGTTTTTCAGGTATTAAACGACCAGCATAGAGTACGTCGCTGAATTTGTCACTAGGATTTAGGTATGTTATCTTTTTGGTGTTGACCCCATTTGCTATGATTTCAATATTTTTAGGTCTGCGATTTTCAAGAAGGTTGCTTTCGGTTAACTTTGATACGCATATATAATTGTCGGTCAGACGGAAAATTCCCTTTTCAACTATCTTTCCAAAGAATCCCTTTTTACCCATATATTCATACCAATAATCATTCCATACTTCATGTACTGTAATTACCAGTTTGGCGTCTGTACGCATGGTCTTTAGTTTACTTGTATAACAGGAAAAATAAGGGAAATTCTGACAGTCAATAATGTCAAAGTCTTTGAAGTTTGCTTTTGTCAATATTTTACGTGAAAAATAGAGTGCTTCCTTTATTGAACGGGTGCTGTCATCGTTATATAACTTCTTGGCTTTTCCAACACTATGGTATGTGATGTTGTCATATTCGATAACTTCCTGATCTTTATACCTCTCATCCTGCATCCAGTAGCCTAACGAAAATACATGTACGTCATGGCCTCTTTTTGCAAGTCTAGTGCCTATCTCATATATCCTACGTTCTGCACCTCCGGTAACCCATGGAAATGCGGTGTCGTATACAAATGCTATTTTCATACTGATTCTCCATGAATTAAGATATAATTATTTGCCAGTGAACTTTCTTGTCAACATATACTTGACATGTCTCCATCCATCACCGAAAGAACTAAGTTTGGCTTCGCCCCCGCCTCTTTTTCTATAATATATTGGAACTTCCCTGATTTTCAAGTTTTTCTCTGAAGCTTCAATTACCATTTCGATAGCAAATTCCATACCAGGGGCAGTTAATTCCAACTTATCAATAGCTTCTCTTGTAAATGCTCTCATCCCACAGTGTGTATCGGAGTAGTTTGAATTAAAAAATAGGTTCAGCATCTTTGTAAGCATAGGATTTCCGATGTACTGGTGTAATGCAGGCATTGCACCTTTTTCTATTGTACCATCAAATCGTGATCCTATGACGAAATCACAGTCTTCATTGACGATAATGTTTACAAAGTCCATTGATTGTTCCAATGGGTACGTACCATCAGCGTCACCCATTATTATGATATCACCAGTAGCTTCCTTAAATCCACGTATGTATGCATTACCATATCCTCTGTTTTTTTCAAGAAATACTGTTGCACCTGCATCACTAGCTTCCTGTGCAGTATTGTCCGTGGAGTCATTGTTGATTACTATAATCTCATAATCATATCCTGCCTCTTTAAACTCATCTACCGGTATGCTTTTGATGGTTTTACCTACAATTCCTTCTTCATTTAATGCCGGTATTACTACTGATATCTTCATATTACACATTCCCTAAATTTTTTCAATATTAATTATATTTATGTCTTTATTCTTATTTACTTTTTAATGGATTTTTTATTAATTATATCATTGATTTTCTGGGCTGAATTTTTCCAGGAGTATTTGTTCTCAACTAATATGCGTGCATTTCTGCCTATAAACTCTCTATATTCTTCATCGTGGCATAGTTTTATGATAGCATCTTTAAATGCATCGCCATCATCGGCACATATGTATTCAATCTCATCAATGGCATCTATTCCACTGATACCACAGCTGGTTGAAATTACTGCCAACTGCATACTCATGGCTTCAAGAATCTTATTTTTAATTCCTGTTCCGGATATCATCGGTGTTATGAATATGGTATTTTTGCTAAGGTACTTTCTCACATCATCTACAGAACCGGTTACGATGATATCCTTGTTTTCCAAATTCTTTACGTATTGTGTCGGGTTTCGGCCAACGATATAAAATGGTATTCTTATCTGTTCCAGTACGGATGGGTAAATCTCTTCAACAAAGTATTTAACTGCATCGTTATTGGGTGGAGTACTCATATCTCCCAAAAACACCAGCTTTAACTTGTCATCATCAACCTTTGTGTTTGTAAAGTAGGATGTGTCTACTCCGTTTGCCACTACGCTGATAGGAACCTCTAATTTCTTCTCCAGCAGAAGCTTATCCTTCATATTCACAACAATACAGTCATCGAAGTTGTCATAGCATTTTTCATAGTTATTTATCTTAAGGTAATTCAAGTACCAGAATAACTTGGAGCCAAGAGTCTCGGACTTCTTATACATGTTGTGATTATAGTCACTTACCGCATCGAATGCATATACTATCTTATGTTTATCGCAATTTTTAACGTAGAACGCCATGGGCATATCTGTAATTATCAGATCATATGAGTCAGTATTCTCATTTATTAATCTGTTCATATCTTTATTGTAGTAATAATTTAGGAAGCTTCTTGTTTTAAGATTGTCTATCGTCAGCATATTCTTCAAAGTATAAAGCAACTGATCTTTTGTAGATAGGTACTCTTCGATATCGATGGATTTAAAGTCATTCAGGTGTTTTGTTAAATCTTTGATGTCATACTTGTGTGAGTCGAATGATATCAGATCAATGCTGTGGACGTCTGATAACTCCCTAATCATATGATATATAGGTATTGTAGCACCAACGTTCATTGAGGGAATATCATGACAGAGTACTAGTATCTTCATTTGTCTACCTCTCCAATGGATCTATCGTATATGTTGAGTATCTTGTCGCATACCTCGTTCCAGCTGAGATTTTGGGTTATGTAGTCTCTAGCTGATTTTACCTTATTTTCGGCAAGTTGCTTGTCTTCTGTTAAAGTAACTATCGCATCACATATTTCATCTATGTTTCCATATTCTACTATTATTCCTCCATCAATTTCCTCTATCAACTCTCCGGATTCCTTTGTAACAATTACGGGTGTTCCTGACAGTATTGATTCAAAGACAGTTATTGAAACTCCTCCCATGTACTTTACAGGATTGATGAATACGCTGGCATCTTGATATGCCATAGTTTTATCTTCCTCTTCTATAAACCCGGTGAATATTACTCTCTTTTCCAGGTTGTATTTTGTTATGATTCCATCTAATTCCTTTTTATAATCGTTTATTTTGCCTATGATTACTAATTTGTATTCATCATAATTTTCAAGTCGGGCAAATGATTCGATAACATGATTTATACCTTTTAACTTGTCAATTCTACCAAGATATAAAAAATATGGTGAATTTATATTGTATTTTTCTTTAAAGCTTCCTTTGGGAGGTAACTCTTTAAACTCATCTAAATTCATACCGTTATAGACTACCTCCACCCATTTGGCATTCATTAATCTGTCATAATATGCTTCTTCTTTTGAAACGGCAATTGTACAACTGGCGTTTTTCATTATCCTATTACCATATGCAATGTCGTATGCTTCCTTGATGAATCTTTTGTCTATATGCTTTGGAGTGGATGCATGAGGTTGCAGTACGTAGGGAATATTGTATTTTTTAGCATATTTTATTACTATGTTGTTCTGATATGATCTTAATTCATGAAGGTGTATTATATCATACTCGGATATATGTTTATCGAGCCATTCTTTCATTTTTGGAGAGTAAATAAATAGCGCTAGATTAAACATATACTCAATAGGAATCATTGTTAGGTTTTCAATGCTATCGGTATCCTCTGGATTATAATCAAAGGTAGTAGTTAGAATACTAACTTCATGCCCCCGTTTACAGAGTTCTTTTGATAGGTTATAGCATACGTTCACATCACCGCCACGCTCAAATGCAAAGTAGGGTATTACTTGTAGTATCTTCATAATATCACTTAAAAAAAATTAATTAAAAAAAGGAGGTTATATGTCTCTTAACAGCATATCCAATATCAAATCTTCCAATATTCTTTCAAATTTGATTGTTAGCTTTCGCCAATCGTTATCCTTGACAAAGTTATATCCTGCCCATCCTATCTTATTCATGCTTTGATTATCATTCATTAACGTTTTGACTACCTTAATAACCTCTTCCGGTCTATCAATATAAACTATACCATTGTTTTCACCAAATTCACTTACCAGACCAGGCAGTCTTGTTGCGATGATTGGCTTTTTCATGGCCATGTATTCATATAGTTTTATTGGAACGATGTTCTGCATTATTATTTCATCTTTATACGCTGGCAGTATACAAACGTTACTTGCAGCAATCAAATCGGGCATCAGGGTATATTTCTGTCTTCCGGTAAGAATCAATTGATTTTCCATGGAGTATTCATCACGAATTGATTTCAATTCATCATATGCATCTCCATCACCCGTTATTAACAGTTTTATATGGGGATATTTATCCTTGTTTTTACCAAGATATCTTGCCAATTCCTTAAGTCCCGCAAATTCATATAAGAATCCCATGAAGAAAAGAACTGTGTCCCGTGGATCTATATTGTAGTAGCTACGTATCTTAAATCCATTGTTCTTCTCATAATTGAATTGTTTCAGATTTATTCCCGCACCTATTATGCTCATCTTATGGGGATTCGCGCCGAGTTCCACTGCTATTTCATGTAACTTTCTATTGATGGTAAGCACGTATGATGACTTTTTAATGGTATTTTTCGTTATCTGTTTTCCCAAGCTTCTGAATGATGCTTCAGGTATCAACTCATACAGTACGTCTATGAAATAGTATACGAATGGAATGTTATGCTTTTTGGCAAGTCTGGCTGCAATGTTCGCATTTAATATTCCGAATCCTATGATAATATCGGGTTGGAATTCGTTTATTTCTCTTTTTATCTCCTTTCTGTGATAATGTAGTACGGATACGTAATTCAATACAGGTAATCTTATTAATGCGGGTCTTATCACGGTTATATTTTTCGTATTGTATACTTTCTTATATTCCTTAAATACTTTTCTTGGAGATTTAAATCTATATTCACTGCTTTCATGTTGATTCCAGTCTATTTCATAATCAATTACATGTATTATATGTCCTCTCAGACCAAGCAATTCCATTAAATGGTGTTGCTGATGAGGATTTCTTTTAATCCAATCTGATTCTTGCACTAGCAGTATTCTCATATTATCACCATTAATGTCATTGTGTTTTTTAATTATATCTTGTTTAAATCTTTATTTTTATTTAAAGAATATTCATCGTCTTTTTACTTAAAATTCTGCACTTTTTTGTATGTTATCCCAATTGTTTACAAACCATTCGTGGGTATTTTCCAATCCTTCTTCAAAGTCATGTTGTGGTTTGTATTTGAGTATTTTTTTAGCCTTATCGATTGAGGATAATAATTTATTTTTTGCATCCCAATCTCTTCTTTCTTTATATTCTATACCTGCATCATTGCCGCATAATTCGTTTACCTTATTGGCCATATCTATAACTCTATGGTCTTTACCGGAACCTAAGTTGATGGATTCTCCGATAGCATCTTCGACAACACCTAATCTTGTTAATCCTTGTAGGATATCATCTATGTATGTCCAGTCACGTGTTTCGGTTCCATCACCAGTAATTGGTAGTGCTTGGTTGTTCATAGCCCAATACATGAAGTTAGGAATTACGTTTCTATATTTACCCGGAACTTCTCCCGGACCAAATACGTTGAAGAATCTGGCATTACTTATCGGTAAATCGTATAAGTTATGGAAATAGTTTGTGTACAATTCACCCAGCAGTTTGGTTACCTGGTATGGTGTGTGTAGGCTGATACTTATGTCATGTTCTTCAAATGGCATCTTTGAATCTAATCCGTAGACTCCACATCCGCTACTGGAATATACAAATCTTTTGACACCAGCTAGGTGTGCATATTCCAATACTTTTAAAATACCTAATCCGTTAACCTTTAAATCTTTTTCAGGTTTATCCACGGAATTTTGGTTAGCAAAATGAGCTGCAAGGTGGAATATGTAGTCCGGTTTACTTTTAAAAACCCATTTAAGAACTTGGTCATCACATATGTCTCCCTTGATGAATTCAACGCAGTCAAGTTTTGGAATGTTCCATGTGTATGATGATGACAGGTTATCCAGAACAATAATTTTCTTTGGATTATATTCGGCCAATTTTCTGGTTAAATTACTTCCAACACAACCTGCTCCTCCGGTAATTAATATTGTTTCTCCTTCATATGCACTATTTATGTCCATTCTATAAATCTCCTCATTCCCGATATTTTTTTTTAAATATATATATAATATTTATATATCTTTTTTGTCTTATTTAAATTTTATAATATTAAACTATATGCTTTCAATCTATCAATAGTTATTCTAATTAATAATATAAACTAAACAAGATACATAATCAAAATCTAAAATAATCGAATATGTATAAGGTGATATCATTTTAATCTTTTAAACTGCATTGTTTTATATTCCGGGATAGTGATCTTCAAAACAAAAAAAAGGAAGGTGATGATTTTCAGGTTCATTTCATATCATGGTGATGGAGTGGGGGATTTTTCCATAATATGTTATTGGAAATTGTCATTGATTTCTTTCAATATCAAACGTTGACTTTCAAAGTCCTCTTTTAATTCTTTCAT
Source organism: Methanosphaera sp. SHI613 (assembly GCA_003266145.1). Classification (GTDB taxonomy): domain Archaea; phylum Methanobacteriota; class Methanobacteria; order Methanobacteriales; family Methanobacteriaceae; genus Methanosphaera. The sequence goes on along the minus strand of MVJJ01000107.1, from coordinate 28,361 downwards.
GGTCGGATATTGACTTTTTACAAAATTGGTCGTGTTGTGGTCTAAGGCTATATGTGGAATGTGCATATATTCCGGTCCATAAATCAATGGAAGATAATCCTCGATGTTGTTTGGACACTTGAATTCATAGCCTTCAAATTCAATACTATCCAGTGGAAATACATAATCCACAGGGTATATTCTATTGCATATGTTATTGTGCAGTCCATCAATGGCATCTGATAACTGTCTTGTCCTGGTCTTGGTAAATCTCATTTTCTTGTTTTGTATTTCCAGTCCTTCTTCAAAAGTCCATTCGCCGCTTGCTATCTTATCTCTGAACTCAACCTGCAACTTCTGTTGAACGTCATTTCTTTCATCGGTCAATCCTTCATCTTCTATGAAATCCTTTGGAAATACATCAAAATGTACGTAGGGCTTTTTGTATGCACATTGGAAAAACAATATGAAAGTACCCTCATTTAGGATGTCCAGTACGTTGGCATCTTCCGGAAAGTTTTCATGGGGCTTTGTAAGCTTCGAAATTATTATATTGTCCCTTATCTGTGGAAGACCATCAATTTCTTCAGGAAATATCTTTATAAATTTATCATAATCCTCTCTTAGCATTCCAATATCCAAATCGTCATCCCATGGTACAAACCCTCCATGTCTGGTTGCACCAAGAAGTGTTCCATAATCCAGCCAGTAGTCAATGTCATGCTTTTGGCATATGTTGTCAAATAGTCTCAGCAGTTCCAACAGAAGCAGCTGTATTTCCCTCATCACGCCGGTAGCTTTGATGTCACAGCTGCTGAATATCATGTCTAACATTTTATAATGGGTTTCCAATTCTTTTAGTTTATTATGGTTATTGAATGTTTGGACCAAGTGGATGACTTTTGAATTGTTTTTTACGAAACTTGGCATTAGATTATATAATTTAGATAATATGAAGACCATTTATAAGACTCCCTAGAGTTTAATTAATTATACTTATTGAAATTATTATTTAAATAATATGTGTATATCTTTCATGGTAACTGTTTGATTATCAGGGGGTTGTTCGGTTTTCTTTTCCATGAACGATTTCGTTGGGATTTATTGAACGGTATGTTGTATTAACAAGGGGTATCATAGTATTATTTCTTAATTATTTGTATTTAAAAAAAACTATCATTACTTTTAATTTAATTTATGAAGTAAGATATATTTATTATAAAGTAAATTATGCTTTAAATTTTATCCATTGTAATTATAATTTATTCATTTATTTATTTTTTATTCTGTAAAAGTTTATATAGTTCGATTAGACATATGAAATATTATGATGCCTATAACTAATTATAGTGACATAAAAATTAAAATTTATTCTACAAGCAAAGGAATTAAGATTGTAGATAGTCCTATAAAGATTCAAATATTAAGTATGTTGGATGGTCAAGTCAGCGAAGCTGAAATAGTAAGTACAACTGCTAAATCTAAATCAACTATATCCGTACATTTGAAAAGTTTGATAGATGAAGGTATTATAAATTATAAAGCACATCCTCTGGATCGTAGAAGTAAGTTATTCTACGTAGTAGCAGAGTATATTGGGGAAATATATCCTGATAGAATAATTTACAAGTCTCCTGATTTCGAATCAGAGATAAAAAATAGGGAAGACTTATATGTTGAGTTATCAAAACAATTCAAATCAACATTATTAATTCATGGTTTACAGTTAGAGCCATTGGAAGTAGCAACAGGTCAAAAAATAGGAAGTCACATATATTCTTATTTCAAATATGAAACATTGGAAGAATTAATAGAGTTAATTAAAGAAAAATTCGAGGAATTAAAAATAGGCGAAATAAAAGTATCCAGTATGGAGCCTTTAATCTTTAAGAACAACGCTTGTCAAGAATGTTTCAATATACAATATAATTTACCTACCTGTAACATAACAAAGGGTATCCTTAAAGGAATATTGGAAGAACACTTCAAGAAAGAAATATCAATTGAAGAAGTGGAATGTACATCTAAATATGATGATTCATGTACATTTGTAGTTGATTTATAATCAAAAAACTTATTTCTTTGGGATTATTATTTAATCCCCTTATTATTACTTATTTTTCACGATTTTATTGGAAAACGTATATTGTCCCTTTTTTCATAGTTAGTAATTTCTTATTAAACTGTTGATTTAGGATAATTAGTTACGGTTAAAAAAAAATCAAATATCAAAAATCATAACCTAATCATCTTCAAATCATAAAAACAAAATAAATGGGATGAAGGGTAAAATTCAGCTCTTTCTAAAACCCCTCATCAAAGGAATCTATGTCATAGTTTTAATTTTTCAATAACCTTATCCGGCAGTAACTGCTTAACTATCTCAAGATCATCCTCTTTAAAAGTCTTCAATGCAAATATCATCACGACATAGATTACAATACCCACAGCTACAGAGGTAAATAGCTCCAGGTTAAGATAATGCAGTACGACTCCCATTACAATACTTGCAATAAACGGTTTTACGAGTATCTCCTTGAACGGTACGTCATAGCCGTACTTATGCATTATATGCAGATAGAATATTACCATACTTATCTCATTCAATACGGTAATCATGGCCGCACCAATACCTGCAAATAATTTAATCAATATCAGATTACCCACAGTACTTAATATCAGGCAGATGAATGTTGCCTTAACCGTTTCATGCTGTTTATTGATGGATGCGATGCTTATACCAAGGATATAACTCAGGAATATCGCAGGCAATGCCCATATGATCAATCTCAATATTTCAATTGTATTTACGTAGCTTGGACCATAGATAAACATAATAATCTTATCTGAAAGGACCATTGTACCGAATACTATAGGAATGCTCAGAAGTGTAAGGTACTTCAATGACTTTTTATAGGAATAGTCAAGCATGTCCTTACGGTCCACATAGAACTTTGAAAATATCGGCATTATTGCAGTCGAATACACTGTCGGAATGAATATCAACGCCTGCATCAGATTAAATGCCGCGGTATACTCACCTACAACCGCACTAGTTGTGAACATATTCAGCAGTATTGTATTCATCTTAAATGATATCAATGCAAAGATGCTGGTGATTGCCAATGGAAAGGCATGATATATAAGATACTTCCAGAACTTGAAGTCAAATTGGAAGTGAATCAGTCCATAATTTCTCGTACATACTATGAAGCTGAACGTTAACATCACTAGTGTAGACAATAGATAAACAAGTGAAACTGCTATCACTGACTGTTTTGTAAATACACAGTATAATATTCCGATAAACATACAAACTGCATTGATGATGTCTGCTATGGACTGGTACTCCATTTGTTCATGAGCCCTAAACATGGAAGTGAATGTTCCACTGAAAGCGTTTATGATAACTGATGAACCCACAAGATAAACTACCAGTTTGGTGGTCTCATCGAATGTGCCTATATTGACAAATCCCACCAAGACAAGCATAGTAATAATGGACAGTATTAACTTTATGCTGCCGTGATTACCCATATACTTGTATGTTCTGCTTTTATCCCTAGCCACTTCACGTATCGTGAGGGTGGATAATCCCAAATCAGTAAAAATTGCAAATAATCCGGATATTGCGGTTGCAAAGGATATTATTCCAAAATTGCTTGTTCCAAGATATCTTGCAGAGTATAACGTGTAAAAAAACGCAAGAACATAACTGATAAGTTGGGATAAAAACAATACGCTCGTATTTTTTACCAATGTTCTAACAGTACTCATAATAATTCCTACCTAAACAGGTCTTTAATCTTAGTGTTAAGTGTGTATTTGACTACAGGCCTGTCTTTAATGTATTTTGCAGGTACTCCTCCATACATGCACCATGCAGGAACATCCTTTGTTACAACAGCACCTGATGCGATAACGGCACCTTCATGGATATGTACTCCCGGCATAATCATCACTCTGGTTCCGATATAAACGTAATCATCAATGACTACCTCTCCGGAGGTACTTTCAAATGTTGGGCTGGTGATGTCATGTTCCATTGTATATACCTGAAAATTACCTGCAATGTTTACATTGGATCCGATATATAATCCGCCACGGCCGTCCAGGAATGCATTATTTCCGATAATGCTGTTATGGCCGATGTGTACATTGGATGGTCTGAAAAAGTTACACTTCCAGTATATTATGGAATCCTTGGGAAATTCGACTTTGAAGAAATGTCTGTACATGAAATCCCTAAATCTATGTGAAGGAATGTTTCCAGTCAAATGAATCAGGTATATGTTCAAATCATGAACAACCCTAAATGCTTGAAATATCCTCTTGGAGATGAATGAATCAGGATCATTTTCAACCTTGTCCTTAAAAATCTTCTTAATATTCAAAGTCAAACACCCGTAAATTTCTCGGAAATCAAATTCAATACCTTTTCAACTACTACGTCCATGTTCATATATTTGTATTCGGCTAACCTTCCGATGAAAGTCACCTGTTCAAATTCATCAGCAAGTAACTTATATTTCATGTACAGTTTCTCGTTTTTCTCTTGAGGTATCGGATAACATGCTATTGCATTTTTATCGGTGTAGTCATATTCTTCGGGAAATTCAAGTTGAATGGTGGTCTTATCACTGACCTGTCCCGTCAGATATTTATATTCGGTTATTCTTGTGAAATGATAATCGTTCGGATAGTTTATCGTAGCGTTCTCTTGGAAGTGCTCCTGATTTGATGTTTCATCCATAAATACCATTGCCCTATACGGTAATGGACCATATTCGTAGTTGAAGAATTCATCAATCATACCTGTAAAGATTACCTCACCCGTAAACTCTTCATCATATAGGTATATCTTCTTTTGTTCATAGTCGATGCTGATTATGTCATGATAATCCTTTTCTAGCAGTATGTTGATATTGTGGTTTGACAGCATGTTGTTGAACATGTTTGTGTATCCGTCACGTGGTATTCCCTGATACACATCCTGGAAGTATCTGCAATCATAGGATATCTGTATGGGAACACGGGATGTCACTGAAGCATCCAACTCTTCCGGTGTCAATCCCCACATCTTCTCGGTATAATGTAGGAATACATTCTCATAGACAAAATGAGCTAATTTCGCTATGATGGGATTGTCTGATTTTTTCATTTCGAGTATGGGAACTTTCTGGTTAACTTCATATTCATCAAGAATGGCCGTTTTCACGTTGTTTGAAATATCCGGAAGACATTTGTCTATACTTATTAAATTAAATGGGATAGGTACCAGATTTCCTCCGATTTTACCAAGTACCTTGTGGTTATAGCTTATCCATGTGGTATAAAGGGACAGATAGTTGTATACTTTTGTGTTGTTTGTATGGAAAATGTGTGGCCCATATTTATGTACTAGTATTCCATCATCATTATAGTAGTCATAACAATTTCCACCAATATGATTTCTTTTGTCAATCAATAAAACTTTTTTACCCAATATATTGGCTGCTTGCTCGGCCATTGTTATTCCAGCAATTCCTGCTCCTATAATAATAAAATCATATGACAATACTTCCACCTCATTTTTTTTAATCTTTGTTATTATTATTTAATTTTCCTATTATTTTAATCCCTTTGTTTTGTAAGAATAAAAACATTGCTATCGTGATGAATATCTCCGTGATGGCAAATGATATTGCTGTTCCAACTTCATTAAAGAAATGTATTAATATTATGCTTAAGGTAATATCCAGTAATCCTCCAAGCATTACAATACGGGTAAATGCTCGTTTATAGTTGAATGTTAACATGGTTTCTATACCGAATATCGTACTTAATGATACGGCCAATGGAATTATTGACATTATCTGCAGCAATATGATTGATGAAGAATACTCCGGACCGAATAATGTTAGCACTATTGTTTTTGAAAAGACCAGCAGTCCAATGCTTAATATTGCTCCGATAACCGCCATTAGTTTGGTCAGCTTTCGTATGAATATTATGCTTGTTTTCTTATCGTCATTAACGCTTCTGCTGATATATGGATATAACGCTTGGGATATTGGATTTAACAATCCGTTGACTGCCATTATCATCTTCTCGGCAATACTGTAGTAACCTACCAGGGTATTGTTGGTAAGTAAACCTAACAAGAACGTATTTGTCGTAGTGTACATGTTTATTGCTATGGTTGATATGAACACGTGCCATCCTTCCTTCAAGTGATAGATGATGTCCTCCCTTGTCGGCATTTCTATCTTGATGTTGAAGGTGGTAATTGCAATGTACAATCCTATAACACCTACCACTATCAATCCCAGTGAATTTATGATGGGTACAAGGATATAATCATCAGCTTTATGAATAAGCAGGAATATCAGCACGGTAAATATCACTTTTCCAAGTATGTTGAGCATGCTGGTATACTTCATATACTCCATGCCCTGAAATAGCCATGTAGGAAACAGTATGTATCCTATTACCATTCCGAACGTCAACAGATATACTATGGCATCCTTATTAAACTTGGATATGAACGTTATGAGAATCAGCGTTATGATAAAGCTTACTATGCATAATAGTATCTTAATAAACATTACCGAGTTGAATATTCTCGATACCTTTTCGTTATCTTCCTTTACAATGGCCAATTCTCTTGTTGCCGATAGGTTAAATCCGTAATCCGTAAAGAACTGGAAGTAGGTTATTAAGCTGATGGCATATTGTGTCAGGCCGAATAATTCAGGACCTAAAATCCAGGTAAGGTATGGTAAGGTTATCAATGGCAATATGTAACTGGCAAACTGTAGTCCTGTTAATGAAAGCATATTTTCGAGAATGGTCTTATATTCATTCCTATTTAACAGATGTCTTATTCTTGAAATCATATAATCAATCCTCGAAGTAAAAAAAATAGTAAAAGGTGTGTGTTTAATTGTTTTCGTCAAACTGTTTGACAAAGAAATCAACGGTTTCTTTAAGTTCTTCTTTAAAGTTATGTTCACTTTCAAATCCAAATGCTTTTTGAGCTTTTGTAATGTCTGCTACGGAATGTTTGATATCTCCCATCTGTTTTGGTTGATATTCTGGATTAAAGTCATATCCCATTATGTCACATATCTGGTGTAATAAGTCGTTTATGCTTGTCTGTTTTCCATGTGCGATATTATATACTCCTGTAACATCGTTTTTTGCTATTTGAACGTTTGCTTTTGCTATATTTTTAACGTAAATGAAGTCTCTTGTCTGATTACCGTCACCAAAGATTATTGGTCTTTGATCATTCAATAGTGCCATTATGAATTTTGGAATAACTCCACTATATGCTGATGCAACATTTTGTCTTGGACCAAATACGTTAAAATATCGTAAACATGCCGTAGGTAGGTTGTATGTCTGGTTGAATGTGTATGAATATAGTTCTAGTGCGGATTTGGACACTGCATATGGTGATAATGGATTCAATGGTAGGTCTTCATGGTTAGGTAACACTTCTGTTTCACCATATACTGCAGCTGATGATGCTGATATAACCTTTTTGATATTGGATTGGCATGCGGCCTTAAGTACCTTGAATGAACCGTCAATATTGACCTTGTTTGTCTGTTCAGGATTTTGAATGCTTTCCGGAACACTGATTAGTGCTGCTTGATGGAATACGTAATCATGTCCTTCAAATATGTGGTTTAAATCTGTCTGGGTAATGTCTGCACATATCAGTTCAATCCTGTCATGGTCTAATTCCTTTAGATTTTCAACATTACCTGTTGTCATATTGTCTATTATCGTTACTTTACTTGCTCCTTCATCTAAGAGACATTGGGCAATATGTGAACCGATAAAACCTGCTGCCCCTGTAACTATACATTTTTTGTCTTTCATTTTATTTTTTCCTATCGTTATTTCACTACATTGTATCTGAGATTCAATGTTCTATATGGTGCATCAATATCGTCTTTATATAATTCTATAACTAATAATTGATCATTTCCTAATTGATTTGCATTATTTAAATAATATGGTGTTTCAATTTTTTCATTATTATCTAATGTATGGTTATATTCTGCTTGTAAATAACCATCTTTTTTAATTTTTACCGTGTAATTTACTTTTTTATGTTCTTTGTTCTGTATTCCTATGATTATTTTTTCAATGGAATGTTGTGTAATGTTTGTAGGATAATCTCTGGTGTCATTATTGGAATCCAGTAAATAGAATTCCGTATAATCTTCTCCAGGATTATGTATTACAACTAAATAAATTACGGAAATTATTGCAACAATTAAGGTTACTAACAAGATGCCCTTAATTATTTTATTTATTATTTTCATAGTACGTCCATTAATTTGATGTATATTATTATTTATGTTTATAGTTATATAGATAATTATAGCGAAGTAATTCTTTATATAATTATATAGGAGTTTTTTCATGAATGAAAAATTTTATGTAACCGATTGTGAAGGGCCATTATCAATAAATGATAATGCCTATGAGATTGCTGATTATTTCATACCTAAAGGAGGTGAATTTTTCAGTATACTAAGCAATTATGATGATTTATTGGCTGAAAAATATCCTGATACTCATTTTGCCGGAAGTACATTGAAATATATTTTGCCTTTCTTCAAGGCATATGATCTAACGGAAAATGATCTTATAGAATTTTCACAGGATAATATCAATATGATTGATGGAGCATACTCTATGATAAGGTATGTTCAGGATAAAATGCCATTTTACATAGTAAGTACTAGTTATAATCAATACATCAAAGCTTTAAGTGATGAAACCGGATTCAAATATGAAAATACGTATTCTACGATATTGAATATGGATGAATATGAACTGTCTAATGAGGAATTGGATAAACTGTTGGATATCCATGAAAACATACTTTTCGATTCAAGTTTTGAAAATATAGACAGATTATTTTCCAATGTAATATCATCGATGAAAATCAATTCATTAATAGAATCAGTCAAGCCTATTGGTGGAATAGGTAAATATGAGGCAATACAGGATATCATCGAAAAAAACGGTTATAAACCAGAAAATCTAATGTACAGCGGTGACAGCATAACTGATAAGGAAGCATTATCATTTGCCCGTGACAATGAAGGGGTGAGCATATCATTCAATGGTAACATCCATTCGATAAAAGCGGCATCCATCAGCATAGCATCAGAAAACAATCTTATACTGGCCGTAATAGCAGACATATTCAATAACAAATCAACAAGTGGTGTCTATGATTTTATCCATGAATATGAAGAAAATCCACTGGAAGCTTTGCTTGCCAATTCTATTGATGAGGATATCACTAAAGAATTACTACTTAACAAAGCATCAATAGATATAATTAATGATGAAAATATAGAACAATTAAACAAAAAGGTTAAAATTACCCGTAATAAAATTAGGGGAAAAAATATTGGAAATTTAGGATAGGAGTTGATATGATGGATTTTGATATAGAAGATACATATTGTGAAGCATTCACAGGTACATGCGTAAGGATGATTGTAACAGCCGAAGATGATAAAACTATAGAAAAAATAGCATATGATGCATGTGCAACACCGGGAACCGTAATAGGAAGAACCGAGTCAGGTGTTGAAAAGTTCTTATCACCTGAAGAAACGCCCGACAACAGGCCAGGTGTATTGATACAGTTCTGGTATAATACCAAGGATTTGGCAAAATTCGATAAGGAATTGTCCTTTAGAATAAGACAGGATATACTTGTAAAGCCGTTTGTTAAAATATTCGACGCATCAATCGATCCATTTGACTATATAGATACGACCGAACATGTAGGTCATTGTGGGGATGGATATGAATGGACAGAAGAAATGTATGGACGTACGATGATAAGAGTACCGATATGTGTACCGGACTTTTACATTGAACAGAAACTTGGATGTATGGAAGGAATAATGGGTGTAAACTTCTGGTATTATTGCAGTACTAAAGAAGCTGTACTTGAAGCAGGTTACAAATCATTGGAAGCATTAGAAAAAGTTGATGGAATCTGTACTCCATTCGATATATGTTCAGCAGGTTCAAAGGTAGAAACGAATTATCCTGAAATCGGTCCAACAACAAATCATCCATACTGTCCGTCACTCAAGGAAAAGATAGGTGACGAGTCTAAAGTGGAGGATGGTGTCAACTACATCCCTGAAATAGTAATCAATGCACTTACCCTCGAGGATGCTGAAAAATCATTAATCGAAGGAATAAAAGCGTTAAATGGTGTAGATGGTGTTATAAAAGTATCCGCCGGTAACTATGGTGGAAATCTTGGTAAATACAAATTCTACCTGAAAGAAGTATTGGAATAAGATAATAACTGAATTATTGATTAATGGTGTGTTGGGTAATAATATGACTTTTGATATAATAGGATGGGGAGCATTAAATGTGGACCGCTTATGCAAGGTAAACGAGTTTGCACCTGAAGATGGTGAAACATTCATTTATGAAGAAAGCAAATCTTGTGGAGGTTCCGCATCAAATACGATTATCGCCACCAGTAAATTGGGCTTAAACGTCGGATACATCGGAAAGATAGGAAATGATTCCAATGGATTAATGATGAAGGAGTATCTTGAAGAAAATTCAGTGGACACCGCTCATCTAATCATGGATAAAAACGAAGAGACCGGTGAAGTAATAGGATTTATTGACAAAAAAGGAAATCGTAAACTGTACGTTACGCCTAAAGTAAACGATAAAATATCAAATGAGGATATAGATAGGGAATATATAAAAAATACGAAGATATTACATTTAACATCATTTGTTGGATTAAATCCTGATGATCCATCAGTAGACACTCAATTTGAATTGTTGGATGAAATTTCATCAGACATTACCGTATCCTTCGATCCCGGAATGCTATATGTAAATCGTGGAAAAGAATTTATGGATAAGCTAATTGAATTAACCGATATATTGCTTATCAACGAGAATGAACTATTAATCGCGACGGGATTGGATGATTTTGACAAGGCAGTGGATGAAGTGTCCTCCAAGGTCGACATTTTGGTAGTCAAACGTTCAACAAATGGTTCATTCATTAAGAAAGGTGATGAAGAGTATAACGTAGGAATATTCAAGGTGGATACTGTTGACACTACAGGTGCCGGAGATGCATATAATGCCGGATTTTTGTATGGAATAACCAACGATTATACTCTTGAAGAATCAGCAAGGATAGCAAGCTACATAGCAGCTGCATCAACTACAAAAACCGGAGCTACAGAGGCAATACCATCAATTGATGAAATAGACATTAATGAAATCATCAACTCTAAGATATAACTTTCATGATGGACAATTGGTATATCCATTATTGGGGTGAATTTAATCAATAACCTAGAGGTGTATTATAATGGACTATGATTATGACTTTAAAAACAGCATATTGGCGACATCCAAAAAAATTGACATCATCAAGGACTCCATTGATTTGGGAGAGGTGTCCGTCAAGTCATTACTTGACCTGTTGCTTGCTGATGGTATTCATATAATGGTCATCATACTCATAGCACCATTTTTAATTCCTGTTTCCATTCCTGGAAGTAGCACACCTTTCGGAATATTGATTATACTCTTGGAATTATCTGTACTCTTTAACAGGCCATTGGTTTTACCGAAAATGGTATCTGAATATACATTATCTGAAGAGTCAATGAATAAACTATTTGAGGTATTGTATAAGGCAATGAGTTACATTGAAAAAATATCAAAGCCAAGGGGTAATCTGACAAAGAATAAGGTGCTTGACAAATTAAATTCCGTTATCATAATAGTTCTTGCAATCTTGCTGTTTTTACCATTGCCTATACCGTTTACCGACTTTATTCCTGCGGTATCAATACTGTTGTTGTCAGTAAGCTGTCTGGAGGATGATAGTTATCTGTTGATATTGGGTTATATTGCAAGTATATTGACGATGGGTTATTTTGCATCAGTAGGTTATATTGGGGTTGAAATAATCAAAAATGTGATATATTATCTATTCTCATTAATATAATTTTTTTTAAAAAAAGGAGTAATGGGATGTTTAAATATATTCGCTTATTGTCTTCTTTTTGGTTTAGGAACAGGTCTTCTTTCATTGTTGGAAGGGGTCTTGTTCATATTATTTATTTTTTCCTTCCAATTGGCTCCTTTTCTATTTGTATTGAAGCTAATTTTTTCTGTTGATTCCTTAACCTTTCTGATATAAGGACGATTGTTTTCTCTTATTTTTCTGATTTTTGGTTTTTCGGTAGAGATTGTGGTTATTTCCTCATCATCTGATCTGTCTGGTATGATATCGTTTGATGTATCAGGGGCGGTTTCATATAATTTGTTTTCTTTTGGTTGCGTACGGTGAACATTTGCCTGTTTCGGATGGAAAGTTCTCACGATTGTATCTTTAAGCAGGCCAAATGAATTTTTAACACTTTCTCCAACATCATTATTGTCTCTTTTAGGTATGCTTTCGCTAATTCTGAATCTGCTTTCCTCTTTTCTGTTTGAAATGATGTCTTCTTGGATTAACTCTTTTCGTTTGTTTTGACGTTGGTTGATTAGTTCAATTTCATAAGCAACATCTTCAAAGGGTCTGTTGTTTCTTTTCATGTATTCATTAAACCATGGTGCTAGAGGATATTCACTTATTCTATCAGGACTGACCCATGAATATTTTTCATAATGGTTGTTAAGTAATATTTCACCATTTAATATGTTCGCTTCCATGATAACATTTATTTCTTTAGCATCATGTGTAACGTAATCTTTAACTCCTACGATTTTACCTGGATATACATAATAACCTATTTCCTTTTGCATGTTCTTTGATATTGCTTCATCAAAGCTTTCATCTTCGGTAAGGACCACGCCAGGTAAATCCCATCTAGGCTTTTCATCCATTCTTTTTTCTTTAACCAGTAATATTTTCCCGCTTTCATTCGGTATAAGTGTTCTAACGTACATGTTAAATGTTTTCATCTTTTAAACATCCTATTTAATTCATTTAACTATAATTATGTATTTTCTTTAAATAAGTATATTTTATTTACTATGTATAATACTATATTCTAACATTATATTATGTTTTTAGTATATTTTCTTTAACAAAAAATTAATATGTAAAAAAGTATGGGGGTTAAGAATTATTGTGTCGTGTTTGTAGTGTTGGTAGCGTTTGTAACGTTCTGTGCTTGTTGTGTGTTTTCACCGTAGAATGATTTTTCAAGGTGTAAACCTCTAATGCTTTGTTCAAATTCAGGGTTTTGTTTAAGTAATGTTTTTATGTCTGTAAATACGCTGTTTAATTCATTGCTGCTGTCTGTTAATTCTTTATTTGCATTGTTTATGGATGTTTGTGCATCCTGTTGTGATTTTTCACCTTTGTATAATTGGGATATTGCGTTTAACGTTGTGACTGTAGCGTTTAAGTTTTTGGATTGTAATTCTATTCTTTTCATTTGTAAGCTTAAATATTGTTTTTGTGTTTCATTTTTGGTTTTTTCATGTGTATCATTCAATATCTTCAATTCTTCGGCATATTTTGGTGTCATATCATTATTTATTGTACTTATCAATTCATCTACATCAGTACTTGGTTGATTATTGAATTTTTCTGTTGAACTGATTAGATTAGCTTCAATAGCACTAGCATTCTGTAAGTTTTTATTAAAGTTTTCAGTTAATACTTCATCTTGATATGATTGGTATTGTGTAACTCCAAAATAAGCGACAATTGCAAGAATTATGATTGCAGCTATGATTGAAATCTTTTTCTTGTTCATCATATCACCTATTTATTTATTTTTATTTATTGTAATATAAAGTTATTACATATTATTATGTGCTGCAGGTAAAATTTTTTATTCATTTACTGATGGCTGAAGTCATATTCCGGCAGTAAGGTATCAATAATGACTTTAACCAATTATTGCATGGTTTTAATGTATATTATCTATGATGTTGATTGTTTTTTTTAATATAATCTCAATTATTTCCATTTATTTTCATGCTTTGAATATTCATTAATTTATCTTGTTTCATTTAAAATAATATATACTTTGTAAAAGATATATTTACTTATGTTTAATTTATAATGGTGGACACCATGAGTGATGATGATACACATTCAAGACTTGAATTATTAGAACAAAATAAATTGCTTATTCATGAGTTATTCCAATTGGAACAGGATGGTCACAAGGATGCTCGTGAATTATATCATGATGAAATCGCAGGATTCTTTGTACGTACCGATGATGATTCATACACATTAACATCAGCCAAAAGGGATTCAGGGGAATCTGAAACATTACACAGTAAATTCGGCGCTTTTTCAGAGGCATATGAGAAGTTTGTAAATCCGTCTAACCTGCTTGAGATTGCTCAAAATAAAAAGTCAATCAGGGTTTTGGATATATGCAGCGGTATTGGATATAATACGACAGCATTGTTGACGCATTTAAAAGACGAAGAAGATGTAGAAATAGAAATTGACATGGTGGAATCATCAATAGAAACATTGGCTACTGTATTGTTTATTCCAAATGTATCAAAAGCTTATGGTTATGTCAAAAAGGAAATAGAATCTTTTTTAATTGATAATGGTTATCTGCAATTTAACAAGGTTTTAAGCAATGTCCCATCCAACATTCATATTAATATTCACGCATGTGATGCACGAGATTTTATTAAAAATGAAGCCAAGGGAAAATATGATGCGGTATTTCTAGACCCGTACAGTCCATCAAAAAGTCCTGAATTGTATACTATAGATTTTTTTGCCAGAATAAAAGAATTCTTGGAAGATTACTCCTTAATACTTACTTATACGGCTGCCAGTCCTGTCAGAAGCGCATTTGTTCATGCAGGTTATCATATAGGAGAAGGCCCTACTTTCCATAGAAGTGGGGGAACGATTGCATCATTGTCTGCCGATATGATAAAAACACCATTATCCTTCAGTGACCAGAAGGTTATCGCACTTAGTGATGTGGGTGTTCCATATATTGATTCTGACTTGAATGATGATTATGATACCATCGTAAACAGAAGGCAAGATACGCGTGAAAAAATTAGGGGAGTAAGTGTATTTCCGTCATCAAGTAAACTGCCTCGTTATCTTGGATTGAATCCGGATACCATTGAGGATGTTAATCTTAGAAACAAGTTGAATTCTTATGTCGAGGCTATGGGATTTGAATCAATAAATGATTATAGGATACATGATATCTTAAACATTGATTCCAACTTGCCTAGTCGCGATCAGATACTTGCATTGGAAGAAAATTTACATAATGTATTGGGTAAGTGAGGGATGTTAATAGATGGTTACAACAGTAACCGTATTAACAAGACTTTCTTTTAAATTTGATTATAATATTTTCTTTTGATATTTATCCCGGTTATTTCTCCTATTATATATAGATTTATATCCCAATTGGGACATGTTTCGTTTTCTTCTATTTTTGTAATGTTTTTTATTTGTTCTATTAGTTCTGATTCAATCTTTAGCTTATTTTCTTCATATAAATAATCACCATGGCATGTTAAGTTAAATGTGTCGTTGTATGTGATTTTATGTCTGATCTTTTTTAGAATGGTTGATATCACATAGTTTGCATTGCTTGTAACACAGGTTACGGGTATGATTTCAAGTTTAGTACTTAGTTCCTCCGTCATGTTTATTTTTTTGATTAATTCCTGTGGATTTGAATACTCTAAAAAATATATGAATGGACTTTCTGATTCCTTTAGATAATAATTTGTATCTACCTGGTTGATTTTATCCTGAACTGTGTATATCATGTTATCTACTTCGTTTATATCTGATTTGTCATTGAATTTAATCAATAACTCTTTGTTGTTTCTTTTCATAATATTATTCATTACCTCTTAAACATTGTATATTAAAATATAATCATATTATATTTTTATTAATATATATTATTTATTATTATAAATTATATATTCTATTAATAATATATTTGAATATATGAATACTAAAGGTAATGTCAGTTTGGAATTATTGTTAACATTCATGATTTTCATTATAATAATTTCAAGCGTAATTTCATTGGTAAATAACGAATTTGACACATTGGATGAAACTCACACCCGAAGACAGGCAAAAGAGCAAACTATGAAAGTCAGTCATATCATAAACAACGTATATCTCATGGGAAACGGTTATAATGAAAAATATCATTTGCCCCAACACATAAACAACGAAAGCTATGTTTTGGAGATAAACTCATCGGGAGTATATGTCAACTCACATTATCAGCTGACAAAGGATGATATTATCGCACGAGATATCTACTACAACAACAAAAAAAGTAAAAATATCTTTTTAACACCGGACAATACATATACTTTCACCAATAAAAATGGGCAAATACACATATACAATGGATAAACAAAATAAGCTATAAAAATTTAACATGTAAATGGTAATTAACTATGAATAATAAAGGACAAATCTCATTAGAATACATTCTGTTTTCAACGATAATTGTCATCATGATAATACTTGTTGCAAGTATCGCCATGGATGAAAACGAAAAAAACATCATACTAGAAAGTGCAAGACTCGGCGCACAGGAAGGGGTAGACAAGAACGCATATGCCATGTACTACAACGATACCTTCAACCACTATCAAAGAGACTATCCACGACTATTATATCCAACCGATATTGACATAATAAACATAACCCTAAAAGAAGAAGGCACAAATAAATTAACGATATCTATCTCTGCACATTCAAATACGAAACTAAACTATAATCAAAGGTATATTCTATCATCCCGAATCAATTATTACTCAAGACGAAGCATAACAAATACATTTAAACAGAAACAGAATGGATTATATTACAGTCCCGCACTATCGAATAACTATGAAATAGAATGTGATGACGTTAAGTGGATTTAACATCACCTAAAAAAATGAATTCATAAAAAATTGGTGGTGAGGAGTATATTAGCATTAAGCGTTTAATATTTTTAGATTATTGAACCTTTGGCGGTATACGCGATAATTATACCTATTAAACCAAAAATTATACCAATAAACCATATAATATGCACTACCTGGCTTTCCTTCATTGGCTTTTTGAGTATGGATCTGATGAGTGAGTTGAATCCACCCTGCGGTACCACCAGCAACCCGTCCTCTTTTACCTGTGTTGGCTTATGTTTTTGTCGTTCCATTACACCTGCACTTCTGAATTTTAGTATTCCATCGATAATGTTGGGAAGAAGTACGATGAATGCGATAATCTTTACCCTACCTATAAAGGCTATGATAGCGATGCTTGCTCCTATTATAAGTGTTCCAACGTCTCCCGGAAAAACGTTTGCAGGGTACTTGTTGTAGAATAGAAATGCCACTAAAGCTCCAAGCATGGAAAATGATATTATGGCCACGTCATATTTGTTCATTATAATACATGACAATGTCAATGACGTTAATGCTATTACGCCCAGTCCAGTTTCTATACCGTTTAGACCAGCAAGCATATTGGTTAGGTTTGATGCAACGGACACGGCCACAGGTATGCTCAGCATGTAGATTATGCTAACATTTGGTGGTGTTACCCACATTATAGGCAGACCCGCTATCCATAATAGGACCAGCTTTTCCTTGGAGGACAGCATTATAAGGTCGTCCACCATTCCGATGATGCCCACCAGCAATATTACTATTAAGGTAATGGTTAGTTGGCTTTGCCATTGAGGATAAAGGTATACCCCAAGCATAATTGCAATGGCAAAACCGAATAATATTCCAATACCGCCCATTTCGGCAACTTCGGGTTTTGTGAACTTGTGAATATCTCTTCCGACAATATCTGCCTTTTTAAGTCTGCTGATTAATGTAGGCATTACTCCAAATGTCATGACAAAAGCTACCAGGCCACATATGCCCGAGGTTACCAATAGGTAAGTGGAACTGTTTAACAATTTATTCTACACTCCCTCACTTTGTTTATTCATAAGTTCCCTTTCTTTTTGCAGTATATGATAAATTGTTCTTATAGGTATGTTCATCATTGAAGATATCTTCTTGACGCTTGTTCCATTGTTTTTGAGCTCAACAATCTCCTGTTTTGTATCCTCTGAGTACTTGGATTTAGGGCCTTGTTTTAGTTTCTTGTCCTTAAGGTAATATACGGTTTTAAGGTCTATATGTAACCTATTTGCAATGGCTTTCGGATATAATCCGGAGTTTATCATCTCATTAATCTTGGAAACAAGTGCATTATCATATTTTTTCGGTCTTCCCCTATTTTCAAGAATTTTTATTTCAATGTCCAACTCACGAAGAGCATCCAGGTATGTATCGGATGTTCTTTCATATAGACTTTGAGGACATTCAATCATTTCCAATTCAGGGTTTTCATCCAATAATTCCAAAATGTATTTGGATGATAACGGTTTGCTTACATGTACCTTTGAGGCCATTTCTATCACCTCCAACACCTATTTATTTATTAATTCTAAGAATTTCTTAGCTTTTTTGGTGTTAGGTTTTTCAATTCTGTCTAATTCAACTTTCTCTTGTGAAGCTTCTTCATAATCCACATATAATAAACTAGCTGCATTACTTAATGATATGTTTGATTTCTTGTTCAATGCCACAGCACCACATGCTGCAGGATTAGATTTTAAATGTAAATTCTTTCGTTTATTCTCGAGTTCTAGTTTATATTGTAGAGTTTCTTTCATATTCTCAATGGATGAAATGTTTTCTTCATTTTCTTGTAATAATTGTATTATATCCTTTGGAAATACGATGTCAAATACTTTTATCTGGTTTGAGTCTAGTGTTGGACGTAGATTTGGAAATGGTCCTGAATAATTGTTACGTCTGTTTTCTGATGTTGTCATGTAATACTTGAATAAGTCCCATAGTATAATTGTCTTTGTAGTATCAATATAATAATGTTTTCTAATTTTTATCTCCCTATCCAAGTCTTCCTTAAGTTCCCTATCCAATTCATGATTTTTATTGATTAAATTTTCTTTTTTAAGTTTAAGGTATTTTAATTCCTCTTCTAGCTCTATGCGTTCCTGTGCTTCTCTTGCCAGTCTGCTTGCATCACTTCGTGATTGTTCCAGTATTCTATTGTATACTTTGACTTTATCCATATTTCTTATGTGTAGTGGTATGATGTCATCGATTTGTTTATTTACGATATTTTCGGTATACTGCAGGTAGGCTATGGCCAATGCGTTTTGAACGTATTTATCGTTTATCAGTGATGGCTTTTTATGGTTAAATTGAAGCAATTCAATTCTTGCCTTGGAACCGTAACGTTTACGAAGTTCCAATTCATAGTTGTGTTCGTCCGCATAGTCTATGTTGGCTTTCTTGCTTACCCATTTACCAGTTTTTTCATCCTTTACCTTTGCAATCACAGTAACGCTTTTTACACGTCCACGTTTTTCCTGTTTCATTATCTTTGTTATGTCACGATATGCTTCCAGGCTGTAACGTGTAAGTTGTGATCTTTTAAGCAGGTATTCTCCACCTAACGGCAGATATTTAATCAATTCCAATCTGCAGATACCGCTCGGCATTTCTTCAAATGAGAAGTCTTGGCTTCCACATTCACACTCATATCCAACAACATCATATTCATCATTATAGGTCAACAAATCATGAATATTGTTTTTAGCATATTTCTGTTTGCATTTATTACAGTGTATGGTTGCATATTCTTCAAGGTGACCGATTGCAATCTTATGTGAAGCGATAGCAGATTTAACCTGATCCAAAATGTTCTTCTTATTTGACGCCTTTATCCTAAAATACTGTGCATGACGGGACTGGTCATGGACGTCATCCGGAATAATCTCGGGATTGTTACCTGAGTTGGCCGTTTTGTTAAATCGTTTAATGGCAGCAAATGGAGAAGTAAACCCTCTTATTTCCATTTTATTTCTTAAGTTTTGAAGCTTTGTCAGGTTATCATAGAGATATGTGTATGTACTCATGAAACTCTCAAAGTCTTCAATACCTTCGGCAATAAGAGGCTTTTTCTGAATATCCTTAAGAAATTTCTCCGCATGCTTTACTAGCACTTCACTCATTATCGTTCACCACGTGTTTTTATTTTTCATCATCCAAAAAAAAGAATATAATGATTATCTGATATGTTCACCTACTTTACCTTCAGTTGTAAGCAATTCCATACTGTCTGTAGCAAGAAGCATTCCATTTGATTCCACACCGAATAATTTTGCAGGCTCAAGGTTAGCCACAACGATAACTTTTCTGTCAATCAATTCTTCAGGTGAGTATCTTTTTGCTATACCTGCAACTACCTGTCTTACTTCATCACCTAAATCCACTTGAACCTTAAGTAATTTGTCAGCTTTTTCTATTTTTTCTGCTTCTTTAATTTGACCGACTATTAATTCTACTTTTCCAAATTCATCTATACTAATTGTACTACTCATATTATCATCCTCATTTTCTTCATTTTCTAATGTTTTGTATAATTTTTCTTTCTCTTCATTAATTACGTCATCTTCAATTTTCTTAAATAACGGCTTTGCCTTGTTTATTTCATAGCCACTGTCTAGGAACTCTTTTGCTTCATCCCACATTACAAGTGGAGTCCTGTTTTCAAATTTCATGAATCCTTCAACATCCTCCGTTGGCATGTTGAGAATGGCCCTGATTTTCTGTGCAGTTTCAGGAAGGTATGGATTAACAATAACCGCAAGTGTATGAACCAGCTGGTTTGATAGATATAAACATGTTTTAGCACTTTCCATATCCTCTTTAACAGCTTTCCATGGTTTTTTATCATTGAAGTATTTGTTTGCAAATTTACATGCGGTCATAATTTCCTGCAGTCCGTCACGGAAGTTAAACGTATCTATCTCATGTGATACCTTATCAGGTAATTGTTCGATGATATCTTGGAATTCGCTATCCAATTCATCAAAGCTACCTTTTTCAGGAATCTTTCCGTCAAAGAACTTATGTGTAAAGGTAAATGTTCTGTGTACGAAGTTACCTAAACTATCTGTCAGTTCATTGTTTATTCTTCTCTGGAAGTCATCCCATGAAAAGTCAGTATCCTTATCTAACGGTGCATTGATAACCATATAATATCTTAAAAGGTCACTGTCGAATTTGTCAAGGAAGTCCTTGACCCATATGACCCATCCCTTACTCGTGGACATTTTACGTCCTTCAAGTGACAGGTATCCTCCACCGATAATTGAGTATGGCAGTTTCATGTCATGACCCATAAGCATGCTAGGCCAGAATATGGTATGATGATATATGATGTCCTTACCTATGAAGTGGACTGTCTTATCATTCCAGTAATCCATCCAGTCAAGGTTATGCTCATTAGCCCATGTGGCGGCTGATGACTGATAACCTATAAACGCTTCACCCCATACGTAGAGCACTTTACCGTCGGCATCCTCGAGTGGTATAGGAATACCCCAATTCATATCACGACTCATGACCCAATTTTTAAGTCCTTCATTAACCCATTCCATTGCGAAGTTTTTCACATTTTTAGGAAGATGTTCATTGTTTTTAATCCAGCTGCCGAGTTCTTCTTCAAAATCCTCCAGTTTAAAGTAGTACTGGTTTGACTTCTGCGGATGTGGCGTACCTTCACATATTAGGCAGTGAGGCTCCTTAAGGTCTATAGGATTAAGGTGGTGGCCACATACTTCACATTGATCTCCTCTTGCTTCACTGTCACAGTATGGACAAATTCCTTCAACATATCTATCCGGTAGGCTTCTCTGACATTTGTCACAGTATAGTTGTTCAATCTCCTTCTGGTAGATATATCCCTTTTCATTCAACGTTAAAAAGAATTCCTGTGCCATATCATAATGCATCTTATCTGTTGTTCTTCTAAAGCTATCCAGTGAGATATTACATGACTTCAAGTCATTGCCGATAAGTTCATGATATACATCGGTAATATCCTTAGGACTTTTATTTTCTTGTTCTGCCCTAACGGCAATAGGTGTTCCATGTTCATCTGTAGCACAAACCATCAGCGTATCCACATTGTTCATACGATTAAATCTGGCGTAGATGTCTGCAGGAATATATGTGCTTCGCAAGTGTCCCAGGTGACATGGACCATTAGCATATGGTAATGCACATGAAATAAATAATTTATCCATAATTTTTAATTCTCCATCTATTTAGTTTTTACATTAATTTAAGTGCTGAATATCAATTATTGAGCATTAGATTAACTATTTGTACATATTATTAATTTAAAATAATTCTTAAAATCTTTTATTATTAATATATCTATATATACTTACTCTTTTATTAATTTTTTCATTTTCCCCAAAATCCACATATAACAATGGATTAGAGTAAATATCAGATATAAAATTTAATGCTAAAGCATTCGATGATTATAATTAGCAATATATTTCTAATAATTACTTATTAATGTAAAGTCTTATTTATTTTCTAATATAGATATATTCATATGATAAAAACTTCCTTTATTAATCCATTCAGTAATGATGCTCAAAAGATTGTTCATCAATTAGGAGATATGGATTCATTAGATAATAGAAATGATGAATTATTTAATATAATATTACATACTCCTGCACAATATGTAAGCAGTGATGCTCAAATCCCAGATACACTTAAAAAATTAGCATATAAACGCTTTGAATGGTTCTTATACAAAAAAACTGATAAATATGATGAAAAAAACTACGAGTATCTGTTCAATCCTGAAATCTATGAATATGATGTCGTAGCATTTTATCTGTTATGTCAAGCCATAGCCATAGGATATGGGCCGGACAGTCATGAAACCAAACAATTCATAGAATCAGAAAAGGAGCTAATCTCCATAAGATTGGAAAAGCTCCAATCAGAGTCATATGAATTCCAGTCAGAGTTTCTAAGAACGACATTGAATCAACTGGTGGATACGAATAATCTTAAATGGACAGATATCAAGGAAGTATTGGAACTGGGACAGCTTGATTTGGACGACCTATTATTATCACATGGAAAGGTCATAATAGAATATGAGGATTTTGTAGAGGAATTTGGTAATCTGATAGAATACCGTGATCCTCAGATGATGTATCAGGTTACATGCGGCATAAAGCTAAAGATTCTCCTACTCAGAAGCCTAATCATGCTCAAGACAAAAAAGTACATCAAAACGGTTCATGAAAAATCAAAGAAGATGGTTGAACCCAACCCGTTACTTGTTAGCTTAGCTGAGGATATACGTCTTCTTGAAGATAAAGTTCAGGAGTTACGTTATTCATCAGGGGCAGCTTCAGGAAGTTATCAGAATGATATGAAGCCTACAAACTTTAATATGGACGCGTTTCCTCCATGTGTCCGAAAGTGTATGAAAGGAATCAAAAGTGGTGGACGTAACGATGCGATAGTACTCTTCTTAACACCATTTATAGCCTATGCTCGATTATGTCCAGGAATATTCTCAATGGATGAGAGAATGAAGGTATCGATGGTGGATCCATCACTTGAGATTACGCATAACGAGGTGATACCACTAATCTATGAAGCAGCCAATGCATGTAGCCCTCCATTATTCAAGGATCAACCGCAGGAGAAGATAAATATTAATTCAAAACTTGGTTTCGGAATGCATTCCGACTTAAAGCTTGATCATGAAGGAGAAACGCAGTGGTATACTCCGATGAGCTGTGAAAAGATAAAACTACACCTGTCTGGCTTATGTGTTCCAAACAAGGACTGTAAAAAAATAGGAAATCCATTAACATTTTATAACAGAAAAAGACGATTGCTGGCAAGAGAAAACAAGGGCAACAATACATCGACTACAGTCAAGG
This sequence comes from Methanosphaera sp. SHI613, assembly GCA_003266145.1. Classification (GTDB taxonomy): domain Archaea; phylum Methanobacteriota; class Methanobacteria; order Methanobacteriales; family Methanobacteriaceae; genus Methanosphaera. Next base: position 4,509 of record MVJJ01000107.1, on the reverse strand, counting down.
ACGAATCCAGCAATCAATAAAAAAAAGACTATGGCCAATTAAAATAAAACATACGAAAATAAATAATTGACGTGAATATTATGGAAATAGAGTTAAAACCTGCATCAAAGTATGAACGTAAACTATTCTATAAGGAAGAATGGGATATAAAAGACGTACCTGATTTTATAATGGATTCGTTACCCAGCAGGGAGTTCGGCTTTGATCACTATGGACAGGGACCAAATGATCGTTATAAAACCTTCATAGACAGGGCCAGATTAAAACGTTTCATGAGACTTAAAAACCCTTTTGCAGCATATGTATCAGTGGCATTTTATGAAAAGCCAGAAAAAAGGCAGGGATGGAAAAAATCAGAACTGGTATTTGATGTTGATGCAAAAGATATCCCTATACGAACATGTGAATGTAAGGAAGGGGAAGTATGTGACAAATGTCTGGACCAGGCAAAGGAGATAGTGCTGATGATTAAGGACGTACTTAAGGGGGACTTGGGACTAAATGACATTAACCTGGTCTACTCTGGAAGAGGATATCACGTAAGGGTACTTGATGATGAAGTGATGGATGCATCCAGTGAGATGAGAGGTCAAATAGTACAGTATGTGGTAGGAGCAAAGACGTTTAAGCTGTTAAATCCTATGGATTATAAGAATCTTCAACATTTCATCATACCATACGCTTATCCAAAAAACTTCACTAAATGGTCTAAGTACAGCATTCAACACCTAAGCAAAAATAATCAGTTGAATGACGTGAACAAGAAGTTGCTTAACGATACAATCAAGAACAGTCACCTCTTGGATGACAATCAATGGGGATTATTCAGGGCAAACATTGGCCCAATAAGATATAATAAACTAATAAATGCAATAAGCAGGGTAAATATGAATATAACAGATACGAAGGTATCCATAGATTTGAAACGTATCTTAAGGCTACCGTCCACATTACACTCAAAGGTCAGCATGAAATCAACGTTGATAAAGAATATTGAAAAGTTCGACCCCTTTGATGACGCGGTTCCTAAATTTGTATATGAAAGAAAGTAATTCATAGGTTAACTTGTATGAGGATTATTGAATAATGATCTTATAAAAAAAGTAAGAATAAATGTTTATCTGTTTAATAGGAAGTTCGGATGTAAAAATGTGTAAATTTCCATATATTCCCTTTCATCCACACTGGCAAGGTAATCCATGATATTTTCCAGTTTATACTCCTTCAATAATTCCTCTTTCACATTCTTTCCAAGCTTTAACATGTGCATATTCTCTTTTTTTAGCATGTCATCTATTAACTTTCCCGCATTGGTGTATGGCCTTTTTCTCAGTACTGCCCATTTCTTATCCTTAACGAAACAGTCCGGATATTTTTTCATGAAGTTTTCACTGTTTCGGGCATCGCTTATCAGAGGCCCCTGATGCAGTTTGATATTGGGAAGTTGCGATATTTCATATTCGAGGATAATATGTGCACGATTATCCCCTGTTATATAATATTTCTTATTCAACACGTTGAAGTTGTGACTGTTGGATATCTTCTCAAGGGACTTTGTAGTTTTATTTACCTGAGGATATATTACATCTGTAGGTAGTGGGGGTACGTTGAATGACAACATGAAACACGTCGTATTTCTAGCTTTAAATTCATCCATAAGTGCTTCTTTAGTTGTTTTGACAAGTTTATCCTTAAAGTAGTCCTGTGATGGATTATTTAAATAGTTTCTTGAGGCTACGATGAATTCCGAGAATTTCTGCATGGTCAATGCCGCGGCCACATTTCTGTTTTTGTCGGTAGGGTCTATTGCTATGAGAGGGTCCTTGAAGTTTTTGCAGGTACCGTAATTTTCAAGGTCTATCTCCTGTCCTATCCTCCAGTTTGATGCATTTTTAAGGGTATTTTCAAAGTTATCATATTCAAGTATCAACAGTTCACACAGGTATCCTGAAAAACCGCTTACCTTATAGTTTGCACCATAGGTGTTGATTGATGACATGAACTTCTTTAATAAAAGAACTTCATCTGCTTGCTTGTCGCTCATATGTGAGAGGATGTAATCTGTGTGCAGGATGGTTCTGTCGACTGCAGATTTCAGCTGGCTTGAATCATTTATTCTATAGCACGGCACGAAGTCTATTTCAAATTCCTCTATAAGACCCGTCATATATGGATGGGAAGCATATCTTTTCTCGGCTTTACCGCCTACTTCATTTATACAGTATTCCCCCAATAATAAACCGTACTCCTTGAGTTTTTCCTCACTATAATCGAGGGGAAATGTCATGAAAATGTCTATGTCTGCCTTTGATTTTAGGGATGTTTTCTTTGCCATTGATCCGACGAGTTTACATTCGACATCAAGATTTAAAGAATTGGCATAATCCAGTATAATCTTCATCAGATTATCACTAAACTTGATAATTCTATCTCTTTGACTTGATGTAGGTTTAATATCCGTTAATATTTCATTATATATAATAATCACCTTAGTATAAAATGTGGCTTTTAGATGTATTTACAGTTGTGTTAAAAATAGGTTAGGTTTAAAAAAAATAAGTTGGCAGAAAAGATTATTCTTTTCTTGCACTAACGATTGTTATTGGATTTAACGCTTTCATCATTACTCCACGATCCAGGACAGTACCTCTTGAAACGTTTATGTTAACAACTTCTGGGTTTGCACCTAGTTCCTTAAGCATTTCAACACTTTCGGTTGCTGTTTCAAGGACAATGGATGTGATGATGATTTTTCCACCAACGGGTAGTTTAAGATATCCTGTTTCTATGATATTTTTAAGGTTTCCTCCACTTCCACCAATCATCAACTTCGTAAAGTCTTCAATACGGTCAATAGCAGATAATCCTTCTTCTTCAAGTAGTTCTACCTTGTTTTCTAATCCGAATTTTTCCAAATTTTTTCTAGTTGTTTGTATTGCATCGCTGTTTATGTCGATACTGTATACTTTTCTTGCTCTTTTTGCAAATTCAAGTGTTAAACCACCGGTTCCACATCCCACATCAATAACAACATCTTCATCAGTTAAACATACTTTACTGATAACTAATGCTCTTATTTCCTCTTTTGTTGGACCTGGAACTTTTTCAGTCTTATAAAACTCGTCATCTGGAGTTATGTCAAAATACATCATGTGTCTTTCCCTCCAAAAAATATAATTCTTCTTCAATTATATTCTATTGTTTCCATTTAGTAAATAATTTATTATTAATTTTCAGTAAGTCAAAAATTTTTCCAACAATAAAGTCAATCTGGTCATCAAGTGTCTGAGGGTTATGGTAAAATCCGGGCATTGCAGGAAGGATAATGCCACCCTCCTTACTGATGCTGGTCATGTTCTCCAGGTGAACCGTTCTGAGTGGTGTTTCACGTGGAACAATAATCAGCTGTCTTCTTTCTTTTAGAGTAACGTCCGCTACACGTGTTATGGTATTGTCGGCATATCCACTGCTGATGGCAGATAATGTCTTCATGCTGCATGGAATTATAATGCATGTATCAAAGTAGAATGATCCGCTGTTGATTTTTGCAGTCAAATCTTTTTCCTCATAATAGTAATCTGCCAATCCAATAACATCCTCAACGCTATAATCTGTTTCATGAATTATAATGTCTCTTGCTATTTGACTAATCACCAGGTGACACTCGGCATCTATCTTCTTAAATTCTTCAAGTAATCTGATGGCATAGATTACACCACTGGCTCCAGTTATTGCAATTACAACTTTCATATTATTCAATCTCCATTATCTCTATTTTCCTAATGTAAAGGTTTCCTCTGTCTTGTATATTGGTCCGGATGGGGTGAGTGTACTTGATTTCAGCTGTATTTTGCTTACTTTCATCTTACCATAGTATTCTTTCTGTAAAGATTTAAGGGTATCCTTAAGGGATTGTTTATCGTTTATGTTTTTAACTCTTCCAATGGTTATATGAGGGGTGTAATTTCTTTCCTTTTCAAATCCGATTTTTTCAAATTCAACGTCCAATTCCTTGATTAAATCAACCGTGGTCTTATCCTTTATTCCCACCCATATGACGCGGGGATTGTTGATGTTTCTAAAGGCGCCGACGTTAACAAGTTTCAATTTATATGGATTGTATTGGCTGGCTATTTTATTTACAACATCACATATCTCATCTTTCTTATTCTCATCTATATCTCCAAAGAATTTAAGGGTCAGGTGGATGTTTTGGCTCTTGACATAGTTGATTCTTGCACTGTCCGTTTCTTTTATTATTTTCTGGGTCCTGTCAATGTTATCCTTAATATAATCTTCAATCTCAATAGCTAGAAATGCACGCATAATATAATCTCCAATAATATAATATATGTGGATAAGTTACAAAAATAATTTTTTGATTAAGTACTAATTCCAATCAATGGATGGGTGATGGGAATTTATTTTTAAATTAAAAACAATTGCCTTATTGGAAGGTATATATTCCTCAATAAAAAACAAGTTATTACTTAAGTATCCATAGGAGTT
>MVJJ01000151.1 GCA_003266145.1 Methanosphaera sp. SHI613 | reverse complement strand
ATAATGATTACCGTATTTTAGATTATAAATTTTATTAAAAAATAGTTCATGTTATAAATGAAGCATATTGTGAATAATCATTTTTTAGATGTTTAAATTAAAGAAAAAATTTTTAGGTATACCAAAACCTTTATATACTACGGAGTACAACATTTAATTGACTAAGATATTTAGGTTATCCTAAATTCATACATATCCTATAAATAATCTAAAACACTTAGTCATGAGTTAAAACAGACAAAGAATAAAATAAAACTATTACTCCCAAAAGTGAATAAAAAATAGTTATTAAATCACCTATTAAACAAAAACATTCTTACGTCTAAAAAAACAACTCACCACTCCTTATTAAAAACATAATATAACTTGTAAAAAACGAAAAAGAAAATAAAAACTCCCTAAAAATACTCTAAAAACACGTGTAGAGTACAAAAAAGATTTTCTTTTTTCATTAAATTTTTAACTTTTTTTTAAATCCGACTTCAATTAATTAAATTAAGGGTCTATCATATAACGATTGTTATTCTTAATGGAAATTACTTCTTTTATGTAAATTAAGAATTGTTAGATTATCCCTTCTGTTAGTACAGATGATTATTAATTATTATAAAAATCGAAGTCATTTAAATCGTTATATTATTATATGTTATGTATGAATTTTGATTTTTGTGATTTAGATGATTCATTTAACACTAACATATAACAGATTATAATGACTTGGTTATATGTTATGTTGAATGTTTAATTTATATTTATCTGTTTACATTCAGTAATGTACCTTCAGCAAATCGTTGGAAGTCTTTTTTAGTTTTTATTCTTAGAAATACTATTAAAGCTGCTAATAACACAGTTAAAGAAGTGAATTTGTGCATTGATTTCATTGTAAATTTGTTTAATTTTTAAACCCCAATCCTACTTTCATTACTTTGAAAAAATCTTCAATAAATCCCCGATGATATTTGAGTTTCTTAGTTTTAGTAATATACTTCATTAACTCATCAACCAATGCTTTATAATGTTTTTTAGCTTTATCCAAATTTTCTTTCTTATTTTCAAAAGTTTCTAATGGAAACGAAAGTATATCCTCTAATTTTTTTATATTGAAATTATTCTTAACTAAAATTAATGGAATAACTTTATATTCTTGAATAGCTAGTTTATAATTCTGATATGAATAATAACCCCTATCAAAGAGTATACAATCACCTCTCCTGATTATTTTCTTTCTTCTTAATACAGGCAATATCCTAGCAACCATCTTTGTATCACTAGGAGAACCACGTTGTATCATGAAGTATACAGGCATCTTGGTCTTATAATCAAGTACTAATGTAACTTTATAACCAATATAATAACCTATTGCAGTTCCCCAAGCCCAAGCATAATCCTTATCTTTTAAAGATTCTTTACTGATATTTTTACTTCTAAAATTAATATTCAAATCACCAGGAGTTCCATCAATAATAAAAGTACGAAGACCACGTCTATTATCATCTCTAAGACCATTTAATATACTGTTAACAGTATTTTCCAAAGCAACAGGATTTAATCTTGAGATTCTATTATAAATATTATCAGCACTAATAACATAAGGAATATTTAAACCTTCACAAAGTTCAACATGTATTCTAGTTGCTCTACAGCAAAAGTAATGTCTCATTTTCAACTATTATTTTAAATGGACATCCACAACCTTTTTTGTATAAATAATAGACATAAATAAATCCCCAAATATTATAAGAATTCCTTTGAAAGATTTAATAATAAATTCTTTATAAAATTTTAAATAAAAAGGATACATTTAATAAACTTAAAAAATATAAATAAAAATTAAGTCATTATTTTATTATTTAAATAATTATTATAAAAAGAATAATAAGAAAATACTAATGAATAATTAACCAGCACCACTTAAAATTTCTAAAAAACACCAAAAACGCAGCATAACATAATTCATATTTCATTAAATCATAATCAACATGAATCATAATTGAATTGCAATAGAATTACAAAAATAGATTAATTTATGTATTATAATAATTCACCGAATAATAAATACTGACCTGCAAATTAATTAATATATCATTAAAAAAAGGAGAAAAAATAAGATGAAATCCAAATATTTAAAAGGATTTTTCTTATTAACACTTGTACTACTTACATGTATATCTGTAGCATCAGCAACAGATGCACTTGATGATACAACTCGTGATGTTGTAGAAACACCAAGTATCACGACAGAACAAGTAGAAACAAGCACAATAAGTGATGTGCAAGCAAGTGATAATATAGAAAAGACAATCCCAACAAAAAATATAAAACAACAAACACGAACAAACCATCCGATTGATGATGATGCTGATTTTAATGCCTTGTTTATCAGTCCTGATTCAAACAATATCTATGAATTATCAACTTCCGTTTCCAATGGAGATGATATCACATTTAACACGGATATCAGTAGAACTGGTAAAACATATATCATAAATAAAGAAGTCAACATTATCGGTAATGATAAAACAATAACATTAAATACAGTATCTGGTAGTTACTTTGGAAATGAAACTGGCTCTTCATTTATCTTTGATAATGGAGCAGCACATTCAACTGTAACTAATCTTAACTTCTACAATACACAGGTAATTGTAAGAAATACTACTGAAATTGTATTTGATAATATTGATCAGATTGTATCCAACCAAAACATTGGTCAGGGAATTGGTGCTTTCTCAATAAGAGCAGATTCCAGTTACATAACAGTTGAAAATTCACGTTTCAGTACAACAAACAATGGTGGAAGCAGCACATTAGTTTTAGCTTCTGCAAATCACTGTACTATAAATAATAACAACATAACAGCTACGGGTAATGTGGGTAATCTGTTATATCTTACAACATACAATATTGAAGGTGTTAGCTTAACTGATATTGAACTTAACTCATACAATACAATTAGTAATAACATATTAACTGGTACTCCTAATATTCCAGCTATATGCTATGGTATTGCATTAACCGGTCATGATAACAACATACTCTACAACACGGTTAGTATTGCAAGCCAAGGAATAACCACCCAATGGGCATATACTGATCCTGCTACACCAGAAATTGGTGACAATAGCGAAAGATATAAAGGAAACACATATACAGGCAATGTATTGACCAATGGTGCATCATTCAAGGCAACAAACAACAGTACAATCACATACAATACATTAAATGCAGTTACACTCGTAGAAAACTGTACATTTATAGGTAATACGGCAACCAGCGTTAGTGTAACTGCAAAAAACAATTATTTCTGTTCTAATACCATCGGAACATTAAATGTTGGAGCTTCTGCAACAAACACAAGTGTATGTGAGTGTAATATTATTACAACATATTTGGATACTACTGGAAATATTGTACCTGTAAGTTGTGAAGACTGTGATTATTGTGGTGATGAAGATGTTGAATCATTACCAGCTAATACCAAAATATTAAAAGGTGACGATGATAACACTTTCGTATATAATGTTACTAAAGAGAACTTTTATGATATTTTCATGATTACTGAACTTAATGATGAAAGAATAGCTACATTTCCAGTTGATCAAATTGGAAATTACACAATTTATCTAGATTATGTTCCATCAAATATAACAAGGATAAGTTTTCCACAAAATGCCAATACAAGAAAAAGTAATTTAACAGTTATTGGTGTAAATAATCTTACATTAAATGACAAATATATTACTGTTCCAACACAATTTAATAGGATAGTAATAGCTAATTTCACATATAACTTTGAAAACAGTTCACAAACTAATGCATTATATATTACACCATCAAATACTTATGTAAAAGCAGGAGTGTTAATTGAAAATATCACAATTAATTCCTATAAAAATTTAGATATCGATCCAGAATCTACACTTCCAGATAATCTAAGATTTATAACACCAATTCAAATTAGGACATATACCAATAAGGATAATGCAATTCCTATACTGGTTAATAATGTTACAATAAATATGAAAACTGAATCATATATAATAGACTGGGACAAAGCCAATAAACCATATACCATACCATTTTATATGGATGCAATGAATTACAATAATTCTAATGTAACTGTTACAAATTGTAATATTAATTTCAACGAAACCGCCGTATATGATGATACAAAAGAATACAGTACAATATGGGGAGCATATTTACTAAGAAACACCGTATTTGCAAATAATATCATTAATATTAGTGGAAGCCAATGCGTCTACGGAATAGTTGCAAGAGGATCTAATCTAACTATTGAAAACAATACAATTAATTCCAAATCAACGGGATATTATGCAGATGGTATAAATGTTGAAAGTCAAAACATCAGGGATGTTTATATAGCAAACAATATAATAAACGTCACAGCAGGTTATGGTGAAAATGGTAATCAAAACCCTCATGTAGCATATGGAGCATTAATACTTGACTACTCATACAAGGGATACAAATATGTACCAAATGAATACTCAATTGAAAACGTATCATACATCAACAATACAATCATCTGTGATGCAGGTCAATCCTATGGTGTGGAAATCTATGGGGGAAATAACCTTAACATATCAGATAACAATATAACCCTTACAAGCCGTGTACCGATGGGTATAGGTGCAATAGGAGAAAATGTAACAATATCAGGTAATACAATCGTAGCAAACGGTACAAACAATGGTACTGAAAGTACTGTAGATTATCTAACATCAAGAACAGTTGGTGTATACACCAGATTTACGAGTGTGGGAATAAACATTATCAACAACACAATTAACACTACAACGGGTAGGGCAATATTCATAGATCACTCCAACAATACAGTAAGCTATGACAATACTGTAAATGTGGAAAACTACACTAATACTGTAGAAATAAATGTAGGTACAGGTAACACTGTAACTGAAAACTATCTGATCTCACCAGAACTAAAAGGTGATGAATCAGTATTCGACTACAAGGGCACAGATAATATTATAGAAAATAACTTGCCTAAAATAGTTAAAGAATATTCCCTTGTGGTAGATACTACGGAATTTACTCCGGGACAAACTGCCAATATAATAGCAAGCATATACTATGGAACTGAAAGTTCAAAAGAAGTAGCACAAAACATATCCAAGGGTAAAATATCATTCAAAGTAAACGGTAAAACACTAAAAGATGAAAACGGCAAAGTAATCTATGCTAAAGTGGTAAACGGTGTAGCAACCATAGAAAACTATGAAATACCAGAAAACTGGACACAAGAAGGCACAACCATACAGGCAGTATACTCTGGT
>MVJJ01000105.1 GCA_003266145.1 Methanosphaera sp. SHI613 | reverse complement strand
TAAAAATAAATAGGGTTGGGGGTTATTGTGGATTTGAATCCATGATTATTGTTGACATTTGTATTTGATTTGATTTAGCAGGTTTTCTTTTTTGTTTTCATATCTGTAGTTTATCATTCTGCTTTCATTTTCTAGTTTATTGTTTAGTTTGTATAACTCCACATCTACTTGATGAAAACTTTTGTTAACGTTTCTTTTTAAATCGGAGTTCATCTTGTCTTTGTGGTCGATTAAATCATGATACTTATAACCTAAACCGCTGTTAGCAACTATGTTGTCCACAGTATACATGTCACTTCTAAGCTTTCGGTTTAACTTGTCAACGCCATCTTTAACTACTTTTTCACGTAATCTCTTGTTGTCCTCTAATTGATTTAATATTTTGTCATAATCAACCATTTTCATCAACCTCCCTTGCAATACAATATCGGCATATTGATTTTTCATCATTCATATGATATTTCTTAATTGGACAATAATAATATTTCCCATCAAAACTTATACTTTTTAACCCAGCAAAGATACTGCTGGCCGGATGAATTGGTTTTTTTAAAAAGTATATTGTATATATATTAATTATGTTGAACTTATTTAATATTTTATCTTCAAAGTCCTTGTTTAATAATTCATTTATCTTATCTGTTTTTTCATCATCTATTACTTCAGGGTATGATTTTTTATCGTTCTTAAGTAGATTATACCTTTTTATCATCAATTGGCTTATTGTCCTCTGATAATCCTCTTTATATCGATCTGCAAGGTATTTTACATCATCGTTAAATAGGTATGATAATTCATACAAATCATCCAAGCTGATGTCTCTTGCTTTATCTTGAAGTATTTCTTTTAACCGGTCGTATGTCAAGCCATAATCTATAAACATTCAAAACACTCACTGTTTACTCTTCAGTAGTTGTCTGTAGAGTATAATCATTTTTTTATTAAATTTCAATTCGAAGCATATTTTGTGGATAAGTCCATAAATCCCATTAATCCATTGTTTTTGACTGGATGATTTTCCTTAATAATATACTATAAATTTTAGCATGTACTATAAAATGTAGTATGTATCAGATGTACTAAAAAAAATTAGCACATACTAATTTAACTATTTTTTTATATGAGTTTAACGTGTGTTTTCATAGAACTCAATAATCTTCTCGGCAGTCTTTGGACCGATTCCTTCAATCTTGGTTAATTCATCAGTATCCACGTATGCCAGGTTCTTGCCGAATACGTTGGTAACCAGACGGGCTCTTTGACGGCCAAGACGTTTTATTCCAATTACAAGCGGAAGGATATCCTCCTTGACTCCGTAATATAATCTGGAACTGAGTTTATCAATCTCCGTCAGGTACTTGTAGTTACCCAGTACATTACATATTTCATAATAATACTTGACTAGATGTGCCCCTTCATAGCTGGCACGTCTGGTGGAAGCCGCATATACCTTAAGATAATTTTCTATCTCATATTCCTTTCTTTCGTTAATCCATTCAAGCAGGCTGGCAGCAGTTGACTCGCTATTCTGCACGAAGCTTACAAATACTCCCTTGTTGCTGAGAACTTCCCTGATGTTATCCTTGTTTGCCTTAAACTTGGTGTTAATCTGTGGCATATCCTTGGTCTTTGATATTTCATAGATAAGTTCTGCCGGATTAAAGCTGTTTGTGTGCATTGTGGAGTAATCCTTAAGCTTAACTGCGGTCTTGACGGCATAGTTATTCTTGGATATCAATGTTCCAAGAGGGGTTGTCTGAAGTCCTGATGGAGAGACTCTTATTATCTGATTCTGAATAAGATATTCAAGCGCGGAGGATATCTCATACTTTATGGATTCATCACTAAAGCCGAAGCTCATGGTACTATATGTATGGGCTATCTGGAATCCATAGAATGTTTTGTTGAAAAATTCTATCAAATCATCCAAGTCCTTTGCAAATCCACTGGATATTTGTGTTATTATCTGCTTTAAAACAGCATCTTCATTGTCTATTAGTTTTGAATTTGTAACTTCGATTTCACCGTGAACATAATGGTCATCCAAGTCAAAGGCCTCATCATATGTCTTTGCAAGCAGGTATGAGTAACCTTCCGTATCAAAGCCGGGTCTACCTGCTCTACCGGACATCTGTTCATAGTCAAATACGGGGATATTTGTCTGTCCCTGGTCTGTCCAACGGTTATAATCACGTATGACAACTCTTTTTGACGGAAGGTTTACCCCATACATCAAACTAGGGGTCGCCGTTATCATAAGCAGGTTTCCGTTGACAAATTCCTCTTCTATTATCTCCTTCTGACGGTCAAATAATCCCGCATGATGGAATGCCACACCACACTTTATGCATTCTGCAAGCTTCCGGCATACCTCTGTCGGCTGGGAATTATTTCTTTTCGGAACTTCAAGTATTTCCTCGGATATGGTGTTGAATATTTCTCTCTGACTATCCGGAATGTATCTTTCAATCTTTGAGGCCATATTTGCCGCCAGTGATTCTGTAAATCGTCTTGTGGATACAAATACCAGCATCTGTGAGGAGTCCTCCAGACTGTCATTAAGCAGTTTGTAAACTATATTGTTTTTGTCCTTTGTACCGAATTCCTCTGCACATAGAACTTCCTTGTGAAGAGGTACCGGCCGGTAATCATGGGTTACAACTTCTGCTTCAAGCCAGTGGGCCATTTCGTCCATGTTCTGTAATGTTGCTGATAATGCTATTATTCTGATTGACTTATTCTGTTCCTTGATTCTTGTTATTGCACATTCTATTGTTGGTCCACGGCTAAATTCACCAATCATGTGGAACTCGTCTATTATAAGTAAATCCAGCTCATGAAGAGTGTTGAGTGAAAATCTTGTCAAAGCATCAAATGATTCAAATACCATTACGGATATGTCCGCATTTCTAGGATGCTTTCCCACCTTGTATCCGAACTCCTCGAATACCTTGAATTCCTTGTATTTCTCGTTCTGCAGTGATATCAATGGCACTGCATATACTACCTTTCCACCCTTAAGCAGGGCCTTCAGCATGGCCAGTACTCCAAGTACTGTTTTTCCACTGGCCGTCGGTATTGAAATTATATAGTTTTCCTCATTTTCAAGGTATCCTGAATCTATCACAGCTTGTTGTGCAGGATTATACTCTTCGATAAAGGGGTATGCTTTATTCATTATTTCTTCGATATTCGGATCTATATTGACCATGGGACTAATCCTCCAGTTTCATATTATTATCATTTTATGGATATTTGTCTATTGTTCTTTTTCTATGTATGGTATTTTAATTTTTGAATAATTTTTCATAATGCTTTCTCTAGCATTTATTCCTAGTTTTTCTCTTAATCGTTCATCACTTATGAGTCTATCAATCTCTTCGGATAACTTTTTACTATCCTTTGCAGGTACTATTATTCCATTTTCGTCATGTGTTATAACATCCTTTATGTTTCCGGTATCCGTTGATATGAATGCTCTTTGACATGACATGCTCTCTAGGGCTATGATGCTTGCTCCTTCAGATACAGATGGCAGCACCATTATATCCGCTTGTGGTATTATCTTTTCCGGGCTGTGGGTCTTTCCCATCAGGTATGTGTCTTTCAGGTTGTACTCGTCAATCATATTTTTAAGGTTATCATATTCCTGTCCATCACCGTATATAAGTAATGCATAATCGGTCTTTGATTCATGTTTTGCCCTAAGCAGGTATTCCAGTCCCTTTTGCTTTACAAGGTTTCCTATAAATATAACCAGTGGTTTGCCATATTTATCTTTAAGCGGATTATCATCAGTGGCGTTGGGCTTGAACTTATCCGTATTCACGGTATTTGGGATGATTGTCGACTTATTTCCTAAATTGTCCACATTCAATTCAAGTGCCTTTTCATATAGATTATTGCTTACGAAGTATACCTCATCACTTTTATCCAATGTATATCTGATAATAGGTTTAAGCAAAACGTTTTTGGCAAGTATATTTATGTCGGATCCATGAACACTTGTAACAATTTTGATATCTTTCTTTCTTTTTGTAAGCACGGCCACAAGTGCCGGCGGAAGGATGTAGTTTGCATGAATCAATTCAATATCATGCTCGTCGATTAATTCCAGAAGTAATCTGTAGCTGGAAAATATGAAGCTAAATCCCCGAAGTAGTGGAACGTTGGCGGTATTTGCCTCAAAGACATTCTTCTCCCGTTGAATGTCGCTTGGATATGTAAGCACATATACGTTATGGCCCAATCTTTCAAGTTCATCTTTAACGTTGGATGTGTATGTGGCAATACCTCCCACCTGTGGCGGGTACTGGCCAATGATACAGATATTCATGCTAAACACTTCTTTTAATTTCTTTATAATATGTTCTATGGATTACTTATGAATCTATTTCCACTTAAATGGTATTGTATCAGTCTTGGATGGATTTAATATCTCCCCATTCATCTTAACGATGATTGCATGAAACTCGATATCATATTTGAGGTTGCATAACTCTTCAATCTTATCTCCAATTAACTCGAACACATCCGTTGTCAGATTGTTTTCATCCAATATCTTTATGACATCCTCTGTGGTGATGCATTCGAATATCCTATGCAGTGTATCAGTATCCGCACCACATAATCCACTGTAGGCAGTCATAATCTCACGTCTGGCATCAGCCACACTCTGCTTGGTATTGAATATACCTGCAGCTATCTTGATTAACTTACCGGCATGGCCGAATATGGTTATGGACTTGATACTGTCCAGTTTATCGGCCTCATCAAGCATGTAACCTACAAAGTTACTCATCTCTATAATTGCATCCTCATCAATAATAAGTCTTTCATTGGCTATACGAGTACCAATATTACCCGGTACAAACAATAGGTCCTCATATCCATTGGCAACGGCCACGTCAAGCTGTACCCGTAGTGAATCAGTATATGCCTTGTTGGACATTGGTCTTGCTATGCCTGTAGTTCCAAGTATTGAAATTCCATCAACAATTCCCAGTCTGCTGTTCATGGTCTTCGGAGCTATCTTTTTGCCCTCAGGTATTATTATTTTCACGATAGCCCCCTTATTGTCTGGTAGAAATCGTTTAACGTTGTCCTTTATCATCTTTCTGGGAACGGGATTTATTGCATATTCACCTACAGGTATTTGAAGACCCGGTTTGGTAACGACGCCCACACCTTCACCTGCCGTGAGTTCAACTTCTCCACATTTATCAGTAAGTTCAACCTGGGATATGATTTTAATACCACGTGTAACGTCCGGATCGTTATATGTTGGCTTTTCAACGATAGCACATGCCTTATTCTCGGATAGCTTTTTTGTTTCATATATTTCAGCAGTCAGCTTGCTGTTTGGCGCTATAATATCAACTACTTCTGGAGACTTATCAATAATTGTAAGTAGTGCTGCGACACTGGCTGCTGTAGCAACACTGCCCGTTGTTATGCCTGACTTTTCTTCAGAATTCTTATGATGTTCCATATTAGTACATTCTCCTGTTAGTAACACATTCTTTATAAGTTATAGAATAATTCTTATCTAATAATTATATATGTATTTACTAATTCAATAATTATACCTTTTTGATTTAAAAAGAGCCTTGGCCAAAACTATTCCAAAAACAAAAAAAAGTATTACTCATATAAGTCAAGAAGAAAAAAAACTTCCATAAACATATAAAAAAATCATAATACTCCCTTCATTCTAAAGCAAGTAAAACAATAAACACACAACATTTCTTTCTTTATTATAAAAATAAAATTTAAACCCAAAAATAATCATACAGCATGGAATACTCTCTTTTACATTTGTTCAAATCAAATAACAACACACATGTGATACTAATACTTATAATAATGAATAACTATTTTTTTTATATTACAGTTGTATTTGGTATGTCCTGGTTATAATTTGAATTTACTTGGAGCAGTCCTGATTCACTTACATAATAGTTCAAAATTGAATTCATGCTTACCTTTACATCTGCATTGATAACTTTTCCATTTTATATTTTGTATAATCCACGTTTGATTCGTTTACCTTTAAATTCATATTTCACATCCCCCTCTTCTTTTTCATCTTTTTTTTCTTGGAATTCTGTTAGTATATCATTATCTAGGAAGCATAATAACTTATTAAAAAACCATAAATAAATATATCTATTATAATAGTAAAAATAAGTTTATATTGTTGCTGTTGAAAATCAGGTTGCTTAAATCAGAAATTAAAGTATTATTAAGTTGCTGTTGAATCTGAGGTTGTTT
>MVJJ01000117.1 GCA_003266145.1 Methanosphaera sp. SHI613 | reverse complement strand
GATAAATCAAATTTAACATATTATCTCTCAATAATAATAATATATGATTGTTGAAAATTAGTAATAATAGATTATGAGTATATTCATAAGCATTAAAGGATAGGATTTGATTATATTTTTTGTTGAAAAAGAGGAATTTGTAATGATAATATCATTACATGTATTCAGGTGCTTTGATACCTAATAATTTTAATGAATTTTTAAGAGTTATTCTGGAAGCATCAACAAGTTTTAACCTTACTGTTTCTTGTTCAGAACCTATTACTTGTTGTGATTTATAGAATTTGTTAAATGCTTTGGATAAAGACATTGTGTATTCAGTTAAATGATGTATCCTACGTTCTTGGGCTGATTGTCGTATGACTTCAGTGAACTTGGATAATTCAAGTACAAGTTCTTTTTCTTCATCCTCTAATTCATAATCACATCTGACTTCTTCATATTCATCGAAATCAGTTTTGTTGAGTAATTTACATGCCCTTGCATGAGCGTACTGGATTGATGCACAACCTCTCTCGAAGCTTAATGCCTCATCCCATTTGAATGTTATGCTCTTTTCCGGTGATATCTGATTTATATAGAATCTTATTGAACCAATACCGATTTTTTCAGATACTTCATCCATCTGTTTATCGGTTAAATCAAGTTTACGATTAATTAACTCTTCTTTTGCATGTTTGATTGATTCTTCTATAAATTCATCAACTGATATGAATACGCCACGTCTGGTGGACATTGAACCTTCAGGTAAATCTATGAATTCATAGAATACAACCTCAGGTGCTCTGTTTCCACTTAATTCAAGTGCTAGGCTTAATTGCTGAGCGGCTAATTTGTGGTCGGCACCTAATATGTCAAGTGAAACATCACTGTTTTTAGTCTTATACTGATGATATGCCAAGTCTCTTGTAGCATATAGACTTGTGCCGTTTGAACGTCTTAGAACCAATTCCTTATCCACACCATACTTTTCAAGAGGTAAATATAGAACGTCCTTCTTGATTGTGAACGGCTGTAACTTTTCAAGAACATTATCAACAGAACCATTTCTCAGGAAGGTACTTTCCCATTTATATAATGACATTTTGATGTTTAAGTCTTTTAATGTCTGTTTGATACCGTCAAGACAATTTTCCACTACAGATTCGAATGAATCTATTAGCTTTTGGTCATTACCTTCTTCATAGTTTCTTAGGATTTCATCGATTTGCTGGTTGTAGTCAGGATTTTCCTCAAGTTTCTTGTTACTTTGATAGTATACTTCCCCTATGGCATGATCGATTTTTTTATCCTCATCAAGTTTGAAGTGAAACTTGTTCATACCCCATACGATAATTGCAATTTGTCTACCCATATCATTTACATAATACTGTGACTCAACCTTATAACCGGCATGTTGAAGTACTCTCTTTAATGAATCACCTAAAATTGCATTTCTTAAGTGTCCAACATGTAACGGACCGTTCGGATTTGCTGATGTATGTTCAAGAAGTATTGTTTCATCCCTTTCAGGTAATTCACCGTAACTTTTATCTATGTAATTTATGATTTTGGTTGTAAATAAAGTGTAGTCAATGAAGAAGTTTATGTATGGTCCTTTACATTCCACCTTCTTAAAGTATAATGGTAGTATTATATGACTCCTTATTTCTTCTGCTATTTCAACAGGTGACTTTTTCAATTTACCTGCTAATGAAAATGCGACATTGGAAGATATGTCACCCATATCAGGTGACGGAGGTTGTTCCAATACCAATTCTTCATCCAACTTTACCTTCATCTTTGTTAATGCTTCTGTTATACAATCATTCAATTCTAATTTTAATTTTGAATACATCTTTATCCTCCATATATTTTATAAACCTCTAAATAATAAGGTAACATAACCAATTTTTGGAATGATAACCAAATTACCACCCACAGTCATTACCTTTGAACGTATCTGATGCGGTTGAACAAGATATGGATCGGCCTGATTATTATTATCCCCTTTAATCGTGAAGTACTTCGATCCATTTATCATTTCAACATTTATAACCCTATGTATTACAGGCTCCTTATACCATGTTGCATTATATACCACAACATCGCCCACATTTACGTCTGTTTCGGGATTAAATTCTTGTATACCATAAGTGTTGGTGTTTACTGTAGCTACTATATCTCCCCTATAAAATGATGGTTCCATACTACCTGAAACAACCACGTTCAAATGAGCCGCCAGTAAAACGGCTATTACTATTATTATTGCATAGCTGGCTATTTCCTTTGTTAAACTAAAGTTGTCCTTATTATTATCTTGTTGCATCTGTTTTTTCTGCTTCTTTTCTCTGTTTTTACGTTTTTTTGACAAGAATACACCCCCAATCCATTAATATTTAAAATAATGTTAAATCTATTTTAATACTCCACCCTTATCAGCGGATGTGGCTAATTGTTGATATTGTCTTAACCAACCTTTTAAATCACGTTGTACTGGTTTTACATTAGATAAACGTTCTTTTATTTCTTCATCAGTTAACTCTAGTGTTATTGTTCTTTCAGGTACGTTGATAGATACTATATCACCGTTTTCTATTGCACCAATTGGTCCGCCTTCAGCTGCTTCAGGTGATATGTGTCCAACACATGGTCCACGGCTTCCACCGGAGAATCTTCCATCGGTAATTAATGCAACGTGATATAATTCCCTGCCCATAATTGCTGCTGTAGGATTTAACATTTCACGCATACCCGGTCCACCTTTAGGACCTTCATATCTGATTACTACAACATCACCGTCGACGATTTCATCATTTTCAATAGCGGTTACACATTCTTCTTCAGAATTGTATACCTTACATGGACCTGAATGTACAAGCATGTCCTTATTTACTGCTCCCTGTTTTATCACACAGCCATTAGGTGCTACGTTACCATATAATACTGCTATTCCACCTTCATCACGGACAGGATTGTCTATTGTATGAATCACGTCATAATCAATATCCCCTACTTCTTCAAGGTTTTCCTTTATGGACTTGGATGTTGCTGTAACGCAGTCGGTGTGTAATTTTGATTCAAGGTTTTTCATTACTGCAGGAATACCGCCAGCATTATCAACATCAATCATGTGATTATGTCCTCCAGGTCTTATACTGCAGATATATGGTATTTCGTGACTTAATTTATCAAATAGGTCAATAGTTACATCAAGACCACCTACTTCATGGGCTATTGCAGGTATGTGTAGTGTTGTGTTGGTTGATCCACCTAATGCTAAGTCTACTATTATAGCATTTTCAAATGCTTCCTGTGTCATGATGTCTCTTGGCTTTATGTCTTCTTCTAATAGTTTGAATATTGCCTTGGCTGATTGTTTGGCTACTTCAATTTTTCTATCGCTTACAGCATGAGCAGTTGCACAGCCAGGTAGACTCATACCTAACGTTTCTGTTAGACAAGCCATGGTATTTGCTGTGAATAATCCTGCACAGGAACCTGCACCAGGACAGGCACATTTTTCAAGTTCGTATAAGTCTTCTTCTGACATTTTACCTGATTGGGTAGCTCCTACTGCTTCGGTTACGTTTATAAAGTCAACTATTTCACCATGGAATTTACCTGGCATCATTGGTCCACCTGTTATTACAATAGCAGGTATGTTTAATCTTGCCGCTGCCATTAGCATACCAGGTACTACCTTATCACAGGTAGGCATTAGAATAAGTGCATCGAATTGATGTGCCATAGCCATACTTTCAACAGTGTTAGCTATTATTTCCCTTGACGGTAATGAAAAGTACATTCCTTCATGGTTCATTGCTATACCATCACATACAGCCATTGTGTTGAATTCAAATGGCACTCCACCTTCTTCACGGATAGTTTCTTTAACGTAGTCAACTAATCCTTTTAAGTGAATGTGTCCAGGTACTATATCTGTATAACTGTTTGCTATTCCGATGAATGGTTTTTTCATATCATCATCATCTAGTCCACATGCTCTTAGTAGAGACCTATGAGATGTTCTATTTATTCCTTTTTTAATATTGTCGCTTCTCATTAAAAATCATGTCCTATAAATTTTTTGATTAAATAATTATAATTAATAATTATAATGTTAATTAAAATTGGATTATAACATTACACTATATATTATCTGTTTTTTAAAGTTAAAATATATTTAGTTTAAAAAGGTTATTAAAAATATTTCGCAACATAAACACTTCTTATTTTCTGAATTTTATTGTACAAATAATAATAGTACACAAAAAAACAACACATGTCCACATTATAGTCTGAAATAAGCTAATGAAAACATAAAATAAAAATCAGTAAAATAGTTATATATAGAATAATAAATATAATATTATAAGATACTGTTTTTGATGGGCTCGTAGTCTAGCCAGGATTATGACGTGGGACTTCGGATCCCAAGGTCGGGGGTTCAAATCCCCCCGGGCTCGTAATTTTAATATATGATATGATTATGATTAAATTTTAAATAATAAATAAATAAGAAAAAAGTATATTAAAGATAAAAATCATATTATAAAAAAAGAACTTTTTTTGAGTATGTCAATACTATTTTTTAACTATATAGATAATTAATCAATTCAATCAGGAATAAATATTATGTCATACGATTTTAATTTAAAAATAAAAGATAATCACCTAATGATAGGTGATATTGATGCTAATGACTTAGCAGAAAAATACAATACACCATTATATGTAATTGATGAACAAAAAGTAAGAGAAAATTACAACAAATTATTTACAGCTTTCAGCAGCAAATATGAAAATCTACACATGTGCTACGCTGCTAAAGCAAACACATCACTTGCAGTTCTAAAAATACTGGAAGACGAAGGCAGTTATATTGATGCCGTAAGTCCTGGAGAAATATACACTGCATTACTTGCAGGATTCACACCAGACAGAATAGTATATACAGGTAACAACATAACAAATGAAGAATTAAAATACGCTCATGAAACAGGCGTAACAATCAATTTAGATAGTATTTCAGCTCTTGAAAGATTAAGTAAAATTGAAGGCAGCGAAGGAAAAGAAATATCAATAAGAGTAAATCCTATGGTAGAAGCAGGTCACCATGAACACTGCATAACAGGTGGACCAAAAAGTAAATTCGGTATAAGAGAAGATGAAGCTGTAGAAGTATATCAAAAAGCAATAGATTTAGGATTTAAACCTATAGGTATGCATTCACACATAGGATCAGAAATATTAGAATCAGAACCTTTCATGTTAGCTGTCGAAACCATGATGGACATAGCAGGACGCGTACACCAGGAAGTTGGAGTTGACTTTAAATTCCTTGACTTCGGTGGAGGATTCGGTATACCATACGAGCCAACTGAAAATGAATTGGACCTTGAAACATTCACGACAGACATAATCAAATTATTCAAGGCAAAACTTGAAGAATATGATATGGGCTCACCAGACATGTACATAGAACCTGGAAGATTTATTGTTGGAAACAGTGAAGTATTACTCACCAGAGTAAACAACATAAAGGAAAGCTACCGTAAATTTGCAGGTGTGGACTGTGGATTCGGAACACTGCTTAGACCAACAATGTACGGATCATACCATCATATTGTAGTTGCAAATAAGATGAACGAAGAAAACACTGAAGAAATAGACATTGCCGGAAACCTTTGTGAAAGTGGAGATCTATTTGCAAGAGACAGGCCAATGCCTAAATTGGAAGAAGGAGATTTACTTGCAATATTAAATGCAGGAGCATACGCATACAGTATGGCATCACAATACAATTCAAGGCCAAGACCTGCAGAAGTATTGGTAAATAAAGATCAATCAGACATAATCAGAAGAAGAGAAAACTTCAATGACTTATTAATAGGTCAAGAAATACCAACAAGGTTATTAAAATGATTAAGGAAATAGAATTTACAAAAATGCACGCATTAGGTAATGATTACATTGTAATAGATGAAAGTGTGGATGAAGTTATACCTGAGGAATCAAAAAACAAAATAAGCGAAGTTATCTGTACCAGAAGATTTAATGTAGGTGCTGATGGAGTAGTATTTGCATGTAAATCAGACAAGGCCGACATAAGATTCAGAATATTCAACAGTGACGGTAGTGAAGCCGAGATGTGTGGAAACGGAATCAGATGTCTTGCCAAATTTGTATATGACAAGGATATTGTTAAAAAAGACGTTATGCAGATAGAAACTATGGAAGACATCAAGGAAGCAAGATTAACCATTGTTGATGATAACGTAAAAGACATTGAAATAGACATGGGAAAAGGATTTTTCATACCTGAAGAAATACCTGCAATAGCACCAAGTGGAAACAGCACAGAATTCATCGACGAATATGTTGAAGTTGAAGGTGAAAAGATAAAAATGAGTGCTGTGAGCGTTGGAAATCCTCATGCGGTATGCTTTACAGATACAAACATTGATGATATAAAACTGGACTTCTATGGTCCACGTATAGAATGTCATGAAGCATTTCCTGAAAAGGTAAATGTACACTTTGTAAATATACTTAGCCCAGAAGAAATAGATATACTAACATGGGAAAGAGGTGCAGGTTTTACATATGCATGTGGAACAGGCACTACAAGTTGTGTACTTCTTGGATATAAACAGGGATTACTGAATGAACATGTGCATGCTCACTTATCTGGTGGTGACTTGGAAATTACCGTTACGGAACACGAAGATTATCTGACAGCCGTCATGAAAGGTGAAGCTATAAGCGTATATGAAGCAAAAATGAACGTTGAATTATAATAATTCAACAATAATATTTTTTTGTATGAAAACAACAATCAGATTAATATGAGAATCAGGTTAATAGACGTGAATATTTTTATTGTAAAATATATCTTCAGGTTTAGATTTAAAGTAGCTGCCTTATCCAGAAAATCAAAGATTATGGATAAGATCATTTCAAAGATAGTTTTTGAAGGTGATGGAACATATTTTGTCCCTAATGATAGGAGTATTGCCAAAGAAGATATAGAAGAAAATAAAAAAACAACGCGTACAAGCACTATTGAAATAAATAAGAACATTCAGATAGTGGATAAGATTGTCACTCCTACAGACATCATAAAGAATATACTCAAACAGTCCGAGGATATTGTGATAATGGACAAATGTCTTTGCAGAAGAAGTGAAAACTGTGAGGAATATCCTATCGACTTGGGCTGTATTTTTATAGGAAAGACAACTAAGAAGATTTCACGTAAACATTGCAGGCCAGTAAGTCAACAAGAGGCCATAGAACATATTGACAAATGTGACGAGGCAGGTCTTGTACATATCATAGGCAGAAATAAGATGGATACCTTATGGATGAACGTAAGGCCAGGTGATGAACTGTTAACTATATGTAACTGCTGTCCTTGCTGCTGTCTATGGAAAGTCTATCCGAATTTAAGCGATAACATACAAAAGGATTTCTACAAGCTTCCGGGAATATCCATTTCATGTGATGAAGACAAATGTGTCTTATGCAAAAAATGTGTTGACACCTGTTTTTCAAACGCGATAAGTGTCACTGATAAAATTATTATTGATGAGGATGTTTGCATCGGTTGTGGTCAATGCTCAATGAAATGTCCTACAAATGCCCTTAAATTAAATTATGAAAATGTTGATGTTGAAAGTGTCTTTAACAAGATTGATAGTCTTGTAAAAATTAATAATAAATGATATTTTTAAACATACATTTCAAGTGTATATTTTTTTTGAAAAAAAAGTAAAAAATGAATGATAAATATTAAAAAGATTTGAAAAATCTGTTTATTCATCACCTAAATCATAATTACGATTAAAATCCAAATCTCTTGTTTTATATAATGTTGCTCTACGGAACTTCAATAACTGTTTTTTCTTCTTATCAAAGTCATCCATTGACTTTACGTTCTCTTTAATGTAATCAAGGGTCAAATCAACAACATCATCCTTATGAATCCAATTACAGTCCTTACAGTTCCATATATTTTTATCCTCTATCCAGTTACCACCTGTTGATCCATCAGCACATGGATAGAATGGACAATAACAGAATGTGCAATTTTCCTGATTGTCATGACAAGGGAAGTATTCGCAGTCAAGATTTTTACCAATTTGAATATCTCCATTGAAGAATCTTTCATAGAATGCTTCCGTTTGTTCAGGTAATTTCGCATTCATCTTGTATCCGCGAGGTGTAATCATTTTTCCTTTTTTGACATAGGTCATGGAGTTACCCACAATTATAGTGGTGGACATGTGAATATCCTGATTTTTTAGATCTTTAAGTTTACATATTTGTGTTATGGTATCTGTTCCCTCTGTTTTTACTATACCTACAGGTGTTTCAGGGTTTCTGTTTTCTACTAATATGTCACATGCTGTTTCAAATGGAACGGTACGTGTTTTACTTTTTGGATTGTAAAATGCTATTACCAAATCAGCTATAGCTGCATATTTAATTTTTCTTTGAATTTCTTCAAGTGGTGTCAATAAGTTACTTAGGCTTATTATTGCCAAATCATGTAATGGTGCTCCAAGTGCACTAGCCGAATAAGTTGCTGCCGTTACTCCCGGAACAACTTCAAATTCAAGGTCGCTGTATTTGTCTATAATTTGGAAGTATACATTGGCCATACCATATATTCCAGGGTCTCCAGAACTTATTATGGCTACCTTTTTACCTTCTTTCTCCATTTCTATAGCTAATTCTACCCTTTCCATTTCATCTCCCATACCACGACTTAAAACTTCCTTGCCTTCAAGCAAATCCTGTATATTTTCAAGGTATGGATGATATGATATTATCACATCTGCTTCTTTAATCTTATCCACTGCTTTTAATGTTATGTGTTCTCTTTTTGAACCTATACCTATTAAACTAATCATTTATTTTACCCCTTAAAAATGGATGACATTTTATTATAATTTAATATATCTAAATAAAAATTTATTCATAGAGTTATTTTATTCTTTAATAATTATGTATAACTTATTATATTTATTAATTATCTAAAATTCATTTTAAAAATTTACAAAAAATAGTAAGTTAAAAATTAACCTTGTTAAAAAAAAATTAAGAATAGTCTAACGACTATTATTTGAAACATTACTTCTTGTAGTGTTGTTGGTTAAATTATTGGTATAATTTACTAAAGACTCGATAGATTGATTTTTTGGAGCGTTTGTTGCATTATTTTGATTATATAGTACTATTCTTTCCTTTAATTCAATAGTGGTTGTATTGATTTTTACTTTACCTGAAGAATATACCTCCCCAGTAGCTATTGCTGATATACTGTATGTTTGTTCAGGAAGTATTATAATAGCTCCTCCACCAGTACTTTGAGAATCTTTTGAAGCTATAGCAGTAATTGTAACGGATTGATTACCGGTCTGACTAGTTGAAACCTTAGCAGTCAATGAATCCAAGTTAACACTAAGACCAGTCAGATTATTTAAAATCAATGCAACATCTTCCTTATTGGTTATGTTCAACGTATCCTGTTGATTCAAATCCTTTTCACCAGTTACTGAATCTATGAAACGTGAACCCTGATCAAGTTGCATGGATACTATGTCAACCGGATTAACAGGCTCTGAAGCAATAACAGTATATGAAACAAACAATCCTATTTCAAAAAATGCTAAAATTGCTATAATAAAAAGAAGTATTTTTAATATTCTACTCATTACTTCACCATCTTAATAATATTTTTATCGTACTTTTTTTTCTATATTAATTTAAGTTTAACATAATATATTAATATATTATTAATAAAAATTAACTATAGACAAAAATATATATCAAATGAAAATAGGGGTTATCAAATGTCAAATGAAATTATAGAAAAATTTCAAAAAGCCGAATTGTTGCTAAATAACAATGCTTTTTCGGAAATAAAAGGAAATAATGATTATGATTACTTGATTAATGAGTTAATTGAGTATATTGAAGAAAATGAAAATGACCAGTATATAGTTACAACACAAACAATCAGAAATTACCAAGACAATGAAAGACAAAGAATACATGAAGAAATAAAAGAAAATCCTAAAACAAGAGAAATAAGAGCAAATCAAGAAACCCCCTATGAAATAGTGATGGACATAAGTAATAAGTCATACACAGATGGAGATATTAACGATTTAAACAAATATTTCAACGACAGATATACAAAATTAAAAAAGATTATCCAGGAAAACCCCGAATTCAAAAAAATCACAGACCTTAAAAATACAAAGGCCAACATAGAAAACTTAACTTCAATAGGAATAGTAAACAGCATAAACAATACAAAAAATGGTCATAGAATAATAGAAATTGAAGATCCAACGGGTACAGGTACTGTGCTAGTACTAAAGGATCTTGAGGATTTATATGAAAGCTCAATGACATTAGTTAAGGATGAAGTGATAGGTGTAAGCGGCAGCAGTAACGGTACATTGATAAGAGCAGATGATATTGTTCATCCAGGCATACAAAGAAGGATAGTTGATAAGAAAATGGACTTTTCAATTGTGTTTATATCAGATGTGCATATTGGAAGTAAAATGTTTGATGAAAAGGCATTTAACCGATTCATAAAATGGATAAATGGAAATTATGGTGATGAAAAACAACAGGACCTGGCAAACGATGTTAAATATTTAGTAATAGGTGGAGATTTGGTTGATGGAATAGGAGTATATCCTAATCAGGAAAAAGAATTGAAAATAAAGGATATCTATGAACAGTATGAAGAAGCAGCCAGATTACTGGGTGATGTTACTGATATTCCTATAATATTATCTCCAGGAAACCATGACGCTACAAGACTTGCAGAACCGCAGCCGGCCATAACCGAAAAATATGCTAAGGACTTGTGTAATCAGAAAAATATTGAAATGGTAAGCAATCCAAGTATAGTTAACCTGGACAACATAAAGGTACAGGTTTATCACGGAAGAAGCTTTGATGATATTGTAATGGCAATGAACGGATACACACATGCAGATACTGATAAGATAATGAAACTGCTGCTTGAAAAAAGACACTTAGCTCCAATATATGGTGAAAGAACACCACTTGCAAGTGAATTTGAAGATTATATGGTAATCGAAGACATACCAGACATATTACATACTGGTCACGTTCACATCAATTCACATACAAAATATAAGGGAGTTCATATGATCAATTCAGGTACATTCCAAAAACAGACGGAATTCCAGAAAATATATAATATCGTACCTACCTGTGGACAGATACCTGTCATAACCCATGGAGCATTACAGATATTGGACTTTAACGAATAAAGAGGTTTAAATATGAATAATGATATAATTGAAAAAATAGTAAATACTGCCCATCACATTTATAAAAAGGACATGATTATTGGAAAAGCGGGAAATATTAGTATTATAAATGGAGATTATATTTATATAACGGCTTCAGGTACCGACTTCAAATCATTGAGTTATGATGATATAATAAAAGTGAATATAAATGATTTGTCATACGAAAGTAATGATGACAAGAAACCTTCAATGGAAACGGGTTTGCATATAGAAACATATAAAAAACGTGATGATATAACAAGTGTTGTTCATGTTCATTCACCATATGCCACGGCATTTGCATTTAGTGATAAAAGATTAATCAGATTGGAAGGTTTTGGTGAAATAACAAGTGAATATATAGAAGAGGTTGATTATTATCCACCTGGAAGTAAAAAATTAGCTGATAATGCAAGTAATATGCTTAAAAATGAGGATGCTGTATTATTAAAAAATCATGGGGTCATATGTGTCGGAGAAAATATTGATGAAGCTACACTTCTATGTGAATATATAGAAGGTATAGCTAAAACACAATATATTACTCATGTACTTAATCTTTAACGCTTTCAAGTTCACTAAGTATGTTCCAAATTAAAATTCTTGCATGAATTGGTATGTTTGGATCATTACTTATATCATCTAAAATTGATATTACTGTACTTGCCTTGATGGTGTCTTCTTCATCATTATCAAGTAATGCACTTGAATTTTCTGCTGCTTTTCTTATATTACGTGGTACACTATTATCATTAATTATTTGTGATAATATTTCTTTACAATTGTCAAATATTTGTTGGTTAGTCATAATTTCATTTGCCATAATCCCACTCCCCTTTATTATATGTTAAAAGGATTAAAATGATTGAATTTCCCTTAAATGAGAATATTATTTTTCGTATAAATTTTTAATAATATACATATATTTATTTGAAATATGATATATATTTTTACTTTCAGAATATTTTTTAGTTAAAGACAGATAAGCATGTGAAAAAAAAATAAGGGATTATAAAAAAAGTTAATTGCTGGATACTGCTATTGTAACGCCATTATAAGCGGTTTTTCTAAATATCAAATGTGCATTATCATCATTTGCTATTAATGATGCGGGTTCACATACTCCTTTTACGCCAAACTGTTTCATGACAAAGTCAGAGTGAGAACATTCATTATTATCATAATTTTTAATCTCATCCATATTTACTATGACAAGTTCCTTGTTAAATCGGGCAACATTGTTTAAAATACCTTTTTCATTTGATTTAACATCAGCTGTTGCAAAAAAGTCAATTCTGCTTGGAGGAATATTCAATATTTTACATGCTTCTGTGATGGCAGTATATACTTTTTCTGTGGATATGTCACGTCTTGCACCTATGCCCATTACCAGTTTTTTGGATTTTAAAATCACTTCATGACCGTCAATTTCTGCAGTAATGTTCTCAGCGTTATCATCAAGGATGATATTATATGATTTTTTCAAATCATCATCAATAAGATAATCAAAAGATGAAGGTAAAATCAAATTGACCAAACGATTATTTACCAATGCCTTATTGATAAATTTGATGTTTTTTGAATTTTCCAAATCGAAATAATATCTTTTGGCAATAGAATCTATGCCTATTTTATCATTCACATCTGTTGAAGTTGTAATGACCGGTGTGGCATCCAACAATGATGCAACATACTTAGTCAAATCGTTGGCACCTCCCATGTGGCCGGACAATAAGCTGATTACAAAGTTTGCATTATCATCGATAAGAAGTACGGCAGGATCAGATAATTTTGACTGAACATGAGATGAAATTGCCCTAATCATTATCCCGGAGGCCATAATCCCAATAATGCAGTCAGATTTATCGAATGTTTCATCGATTGAATTAAATACCTGTTTATGATATTGAGTAATGGATAATATTGTCGGATTTTTTGATAGTTCTTCATATAATTTATCAGATATTTGTTTTCCTTGATTTGTAACGGATATTATAGATATGTTCATGTTTAAACCTCTCAATGAAATGATTATTATGAAAAAAATACATGTCGGATAAGTTAGAGAGGTTGCTCTCTCCTCCTCTCCTCAGAACCGTACGTGTACCTTTCAATACATACGGCTCAAGCATATTAGTTATCTGAAGTAACTAAATGTAATTATGAATTTATTTTATATTCCATATAAACATTGGTAGTTGTTTTTAAATTTAAATCTTTCAAAATATTCATCGAATTCCTTTTT
>MVJJ01000159.1 GCA_003266145.1 Methanosphaera sp. SHI613 | reverse complement strand
CTTGGAAGATCAGGACAAGTATAGTCCAGAGAATATGAAAGTTGATGAAATTGAAAAATATGATTATTGGGATGGTTATGCATCCATTTCAATGAATTATTACGATTATTCCTCAGTTGAATTAGTTAAACATGATTTTAGGATGGAAAATGAAAGAATCATGAGAATTAAATTGACTACTTGGGGTAAATTAGATAAATCAGATATTGTTATCGTGGACAATACAGGTATGCATAATCCAACTCCCGATGAAGTAGAGTATATTAAAGATTATGATAATGTATGGGATTTTTTATGGGGATTGCCTATAAGAAATCCGGCTTAATTTATTTTTTTTAAATAATATTGTTTGATGAGTTGAATAAATATTTAATAAAGTTTTCTATTTGGTGTTATTATGAATTTAAAATTAAAAATCAAAAATGAAACTCTTAATTTGAAATTTAATGATTTATTACTAGTCTTGTTGGCTTGTATTCCCCTAGATATTTGTGCTTCATTTTTTGGATATACTGGGTTTAATCAACATTTACCCCCTTGTATTTTTAATCTGTTACTGTTTTATAGTTATTATGTATTAAACAGGATATATGGTAAGAAAATTGTTAGTTTTCTAAATAGATTTTTTGGAGGTGATACTAACTATCATGATTATCTAATTATGGAATTATTTAATGAAAAATTAATCTTCTTAATTTTCTTTTCATTTATGTTAACTGATATAATTATGACAGTAGTAAATGAATATTTTGTTTTTAGTAATATTAGGATAATTTTAGTTATTATCCCATTTATATTCATTGGAAAATACAGAGAGGGTTTGTTATTTACTTGCATAATGGTGTGTATGATATATATTTCCGTTTTATTGGAGGGCATTTCATTGATAATTGTATTGGCAATAAAATTCTATTTGTCTTCATTTGCTACATTCCAAATATTTTACGGATTAATAATTAAATACAATAGTGAATTTTCAAAAATTATACCAATCATATCTTACTATGACTAGAAAATCTTAGAATAATAAGTATCATCAAAAATAATACTTTAATCCACAATGATGGATAATAATCATGATTAAATTAAAAATTAATGAGGGTGTTTTGAGGAAAATTATATTGATTTAAATTACGTATTATAATGTTTTAATGGATTAAAACTTGAAATGATATGATTATTCAAGACTTCAAAATACTCTCGAATATCTATTAAAATTTCAGATACAATTAAATCAGAAGATAATAAAGAAGCACAAAGACAATTAACATATTTAAAAACAAGACAAACATTCTACCGTAAATATATCTACGATGACCAAAAAATAGATAACAACTTTGAAAAACTGCCAGTGTCATATGAAAAAGAAATGGCAAACCCAACACCACCGTAGAATTATACTACAAAACAACCATAACCTGATTCTTAAAAATAAGATACGAAACCCCTAAACGACTAAAAGTAATATTAAAAAAACACAAAAAAGCTAGGATACAAAGAGAAATAGTGAAGAAAAACATGGTATGGACTAAATTTTTCAACAATCCACCAAACATTAGATTGAAGTAAAAAAAAACAATTAAACCCCTAACAATAACTATTAGATTCCGATTATTTATTTTAGAGATTAAATTGACTGGATAACTAATTTTGGGAATATTCTCCACATACCGTTCAATTTGATCTTCGCCACGTATTTCCGCATTTTGTACAGCGATAGAATCTGGTTTCTGCCTCATCACTTCTGTGCATCTGCACCATCCACCACTCCAGTTGGCGGTTGCCGCAGCGATAGCATAATCCCCTCGTCGTCGGCATGGCATTTACCTTATCTCCGGATATTATGAATTTCCGCTTATCGGATACATCATGGGATAATATGTAATCCTTGCTATCCTCATCATTGAGTTTTTTTGTATAACCGCATAGCGAACATTTTAATATTCTATTGTGTGGGATTAATACCTTTCCACATTTGGGACAGAACTCCATTTGAAACCTCTAAACAATCAATATAATAAAATCTAAGAAAATCTTTGTCATTATTAAAATATATAATTTAGGAAAATCAAATTAATGATTAGATAATTTAGCTAAACATATCAAAAAGGGATAAATAACATAAATAAAAGGGGATATTTATGAGAAGGAACTTGATGAAAAATATGGTAATGCTTATACTTATCATAACGACAATCATATCAGTCAACGCCGTTTCCAGTGAAGGTGATACTCATAATTTGCTAAACGCCAGTGATAATTACACGCAGGCGTTGGAAAATGCAAAAATTGAAAACAAAAGTATCGTACTACTTTTTGACCAGAAATCATGTTCATGGTG
The DNA here is from genome assembly GCA_003266145.1 of Methanosphaera sp. SHI613. Lineage (GTDB taxonomy): Archaea > Methanobacteriota > Methanobacteria > Methanobacteriales > Methanobacteriaceae > Methanosphaera. The sequence continues at coordinate 1,097 of MVJJ01000159.1, read as the reverse complement.
TGAAGCCTTCAAAAGAAACACTTTGGACAATGAAGAAGTTGTTGAAAAGCTCAATTCCAACTACATAACCGTCATAGTAAACATCAACAGAAATCCGGAAGTCGCTTCAAAGTATTCGGTCTACGGTACGCCAACGGTCATATTTTTAGACACCAACGGCAATGAAGTTGACAGACATGAAGGCTATCTTCCGCCGGATGAATTTCTGGAGAAACTAAAGGGGATATGAATGGAGATTCTTCCCATCTTTTCATTTTTAACTGGGGCAATATCTGTAATATCCCCGTGCATACTGCCTGTTTTACCAGTATTTGTTGCAGTCTGTCTTAACTGTGGAAGAAAAATGGAATCCGTATCATTTATATGTGGATTTATTAGCGTATTTGTCATTGCAATATTTTTTACGGCTTTTTTCACGGCCATAACCTATGCTTATATCAGTTATCTTAGAATCGTTTCTTCAGTAATACTCCTGTTTGTTGGAATACTTATATTAAAAGACTCTTCGATCACTCTAACTTCATTGAAGCCGAAAAAGTATAAAAACAGTACTGTAAATGCGTTTCTGTTGGGGCTGGTGACCTCCGTTTCATGGACTCCCTGTTACGGTGCATATCTGATCTCATTAATCTCATTACTTGCAGCAACGGCCAATTCATCATATGCCGTGTTCAATATAGTATTGTATTCCCTGGGATTTATGTTATCCATGACAATCATTGGCGTTCTTTTATCCAAAATCAATCTTGAAGGATTCATTTCAAAAACTAAAATCATTCCACGAATATTTGCAGTTGCAATAATCATAACTTCAATATATCTGATTACAAGTTCCATCTATGGCTTAGTGTAAAATTGTACTCCTCTCAATCCCATTTTTTACCATTTGATGGACTCCTAACAAAAAAAGATAACCCCCACCAATCAATAACTTAATATATAATGAATACAATAAATAATATAGTATAAAGATTATACAATAATATAATCTAATTTTATATAATTTATTATTGAGATTAAAGTTTAATTTTTAATCGGTAAAATAATATCAAGGCCAATACGTTGGCTTTTTATATTTTAGGAGAAATTTAAAAGAG
>MVJJ01000128.1 GCA_003266145.1 Methanosphaera sp. SHI613 | reverse complement strand
AGTTTAACAAATGATACGAACAAGGAATCCCCTATGCTGTGACCTATAGCCTTAAAGTCTATTGTCAAACCCAACGACAGCATTATTAATGGAATTGTGGAATCTGCAAAGTAGCCCAGAACATCCTCTGCCAAGGCAAATATTGGAATGTTAAATACATTAAATATCACGGCAAAGAGCACTGCCCATAATGGTATGAACTTGAATGACTGTCTTATAACATCCTCCCTGCTTCCACCAAACTCCTTTACAAGAACCATACCATAAACTATGAATAATATGGTCGTGGACAAGTCATAGAATATGGCATGCAGGAATCCGTCATTGCCGAATACTCCGAGTGATACCGGAAAGCCTATAAATCCAGTGTTCATCATGGACGCAGCTATCATTATAGTCCAGGTGGTCTTTTTTGAATAACCGCGCAGTCGACAGTAGACATATGCTATTAGAAGCAGGAAAAAGCTTAATATTAATGCCATTACAGGAAGCAGTAACATATCATATGATACCTCTGCCTTGGACAGATTGATAAATATTAATGCAGGAAGAGATATGTTCAATACGATCTTTGACAATAACTGACTATCGGATGATTTCAGGATGGACTTGCGTTTAAGAATAAATCCTACGAGAATCATCAATGTAGGAACAAGTATCACTTCAAGTGAACTAGGCACTATAAAACCTCCAGAATTTTTTTTACATGAATGTTGCAAATGCTGTCAGGCTAACAACAGATATTAGTGTAGATACGAATATGACACTGGATGTTAGATTACTGTCCAGGTCATAGTTGATGGATAATACCAGACAGTTCATTGCAATAGGCATGGCAGAGTCAAGTACTGCCACATCATAGATTAATGATCCGATGTTTAATATCCTGTAGATTATCATAACCAACAGTGGTGCGAGTATAAGCCTTAATGACAATATGAATGCCGTATCGGATAATCTTGATTTGATGTTCTTGAAGTCCAACTTCAACGCAAGTGACAGCATTATAAGAGGAATTGTCGCCTGGGACAGATAATTTAATGAAGTCTCCAATACGTAGCCCAATGGAATATTGAATATATTGAAGGCCAATGCAAACACCACTGCCCATAGTGGAGTAAAAGTCAATCCATCATGGATTACCTGTTTTTTGTTGCCACCGAAGACACCGACTAGTATCATTGCATATACTACAAACATTACGGCCATGGCCATGTCATAGAATATGGACATGACAAAACCCTCATTTCCAAGCACTCCTATGATTACAGGATAACCGATAAAAGCAGTATTCATCATGGATGATGCGAGAATAATGGTCCATGTGAGCCTTTTGGAATAAGACCTGAACCTTGAATATGCATAGGCTATCAGCGCCGTTATAATAACAAGAAAAACAGCTGTTATGGGAAGTAGTATAACCTCTCCTTCAATACTGGCAGTTGACAGGTTGATGAATATGAGCGATGGCAATGTGATGTTGATTACTATCTTATTTAATACTTGACTATCAGTTGACTTTAGGAAATTTATATGCTTCAAAAATAACCCTACAATTATCATTATTGTAGGTACCAGTATAATTTCAAATGAAGATGTCATGATAATCTACTTTTAATTCTTTAATAGTTATTTATCTATTTTAAGATTAATTAATTTTAAGGTTGTTGTAGTATTTAATATAGGGTTAGAAGTAGAAGTATAATAATATGCAATAGACTAAAAATCATGGAATAAACCGGGAAAAGAGGGTTTGAAAAAAAGTGAAATATGACTATTTCAGGTGTGCTGTTATAATGGTAAATGAAGTCCTGTTTACCGTGAAAATCTCATCGCCAACATGCACGTAGTAATTCTTTCCATTCACTATAACATCATCATACTCCTTAATCCTGCCGATACAATAATCCAGCACTTCATCATCATCCATGGCAAGTTTCAGGTTTCTTTTGATGCGGCCGATTCCCATCCTTGTTGTATGAATCTTATCAATATTGGAAAGTAAAGTGTCAATAATCTGAGAGTCCATGATAATCACATGAAAAAAATATTTAAAAAAAAGTGAATGTTGATTAATAGATCTAGTCTATTAATCCTTCGGTGGTTACCTTAAATACTGCTTCCCCTTCAGGTAGATGAGGACTGTCAACTAATCGGGCTATTCTTTTACCGGATAATCCTTTCTTAAGAAGAACCCTGTATGTTGATGCGTGACCAAGTACGTGACCTCCGACAGCCTTTGTAGGTGTTCCAAAGAATGCATCAGGCTTGGATTGTACCTGGTTGGTTATGAGTACCGCTACATTGTATGTATTGGCTATTGTCTGTAGTGTGTGGAGGTGCTGGTTAAGCTTCTGCTGACGGGTAGCGAGTGATTCACGGCCAACATATTCAGCCCTGAAGTGTGCCATCAATGAATCCACTACTACAAGTTTAACAGGTACTCCTGACTGAATCAGTTCATTGATCTTATCGGCCATGAGCATCTGATGACTGCTGTTGAATGCTCTTGCCACATGAATTCTTCTAAGTACGTCTTCAACGTTTAATCCAAATCCTTCTGCTATCTGCTGGATTCTTTCCGGCCTGAAGGTGTTTTCAGTATCGATAAATACAACGTCACCGTCAAGACCTCCTTCCTCTACGGGAAGTTGGGTTGTTACTGCAAGTTCATGTGATATCTGACTTTTTCCTGAACCGAATTCACCGTAGACTTCTGTTATTGATTGAGTTTCTACTCCTCCACCGATGAGTTCATCCAATCCCTTGGCTCCCGTGGTGATTCTTCCGACATCTTCACGTCTTTCCATTACCTCAAATGCTGTTTCGAAGTCTATCTTCTCAGCCTTTCTTGCTGCTTCAATTACTTTTGCAGCTACTCCTTCACCTATTTCCACCTTTACGCTTAATTCCTTAGGTGTTGCAGTAGCTAATCTCATCATATCTGCAAATCCTGCATCTCTTAATTTTTGTGCCGTTTTTTCTCCTACACTTGGTAAATCTTCTAATTCTGCCATGTTATCTCTCCATTAATATTTTATTATTCTAAAAAAGGTTTTATGTTACGATTATTAATCTTCTTACATTCAATCTTATGTCTTCATCATATTCATTGTAGTTTGAATCGGCTATGACGGTTACTTCATGACCTATCAAGTCCTCGATTCTGGAAGACATTGAGGTTTCATCACCGGTCTGTTCAAATATCTCGATTACATCTTCAGTGGTTGCGCCGATTAATTCCTCTGCCTGTTTTCTGAAGAATGTTGCGGTTACTGTTCCGGTCTCATCCTGAAGTACGCATGAGATTATCATGAGATAATCAGGTTTTTCAATCTTTTCACCACATATGTCACAGATGTATCCTTCCTCACTCTGGGTTATGCGTTTGTTACAGTTTGGACACATTGCATATAATATTTTATCCCCATTGATCTGTTCGATTACACCTTTTACTTTTATGTGTGCATCCTCTTCTTCAATATCCTCGATGTATTTTTCAACAAATAGCTTAGCTTCAATTTCTCTCATGGAAAGCATTGCCTCTGCTTCATCCTGCCTTGCCTTTCTGATGGTGGAACTGTTTGTTATGGATAATCTGAGATGATTCTGCTGTGTCGTTATTGACGGATTCTCTATTATGATTGCTGATCCTTCGACAAACTGTATGTCGGTATCGTCATCCCATAGGGATACCTGTATTTCACCGGTCTCATCGGCGACGTATACTGCCCTGACTTTTCCATCCCTACCGTCACTTCTAGTGAAGGTGTTTACATCATTGATGTTTGTTACCCTTACGCGCAGTTTTACGTTTTGCTCATTTTCTTCCAGTTGACTGATTGTACGGTCATTGTATCTTTCCATCTCCAATTGTTCATATGATGGAAGATTTTCCGTTTCCTCCTCTGTAGGTGTGGTTATCCTGGATGATCTGCCTACGCTCAATTCCATGGTATTTTGTCCAAGTCTTGTCCTGGCATTTTCTATCTTTATGGCATCCCCCAGCTTTTGGGTTATGTCTGATTTTTCATCCCATAGTGACGTTCTGACTACACCTGTCTCATCTGCAAGGTCGATGCTTCTTACCTTACCGTCGGTACCGTCAACCCTTTGGAACTGTCTTATATCGGCTATTGCAAGTATTCTTCCGAGAACATCCACTTCTTTTCCTTCATCCTGGTTGATGTCAAGTACTTCACTTATCTTTACAATACCCGTATTTGATACGCCTTCTAGTTTTTGTCTTAAGTCATCATCGATGTCGGGATTTATTACTATGGATGCATTCCATCCGGTGTTTAATCTGTGTCTGTCACCGGAGTAGTCATCGAATTCAACGTTTGCTCCCTCTATTTTTATGATGTCTCCCTTGTTCATGAGTATCTCGGTTTCCTTATTCCATAGTGTTACTCTAATGGAATCGGTGTCATCGGTTATTTCAATACTTCTTACCTGACCTGTTGAGCCGTCATTTTTTTCGAAGGTTATTGTGTCATATATTTTTGTTATTACTCCTACGACGCATACGTTTTCCTGTTCGGTTTTTGCATGGTCTAGTTTCAGTATTTCCTGCTTGAACTCCGGAAGGTCATAGTCTCCTTTTACTATTCTACCGTTCCAGCTGTTGGATAATGATACCTGTTCATACCGGGTGTTTGCCCTTGCCTTTATGATTTTTATGGTATCGTTTTCCTTAAGTTCAAGGGTATCAACCAGTTTTGTATCATTGTTCCATAGGGTAAATTCCATTGAACCGGTTTTGTCCATGATGTCCAACGTTACTATCTGAAGGGTTCTGTCTTCCTTTTTTATTTCCCTTAGGGTTGATATTTTGGTTATTCTTACAATTACGTTGTATTCGCCGTCTTCGATGATGTCTTCGAGGTTTGTTATTTTTTCCTCATATGCCGGTAAGTCCGGTGCTACCTCTTCAGGCATTACCTGTATTGCAGAGTTTGGCCTCATCTGTACTTCCAGGTCTCCGGTATATCCCTTTCTTACCTCGAGATTTGTTACTTTTATAATGTTTCCTTCCTGTATACGATTCATGTATTTCATATTGTCTGTCCACATTACTACTCGTATTTTTCCGGTTGTATCCTCTACAGTTAGGTTGGCCACTTTTCCTTCACGACCTTTTTTTGTTGTGAATGTTTTTATATTTGATATTGAAAGCAGCCTTCCCTGTATGCTGATGTTACCGTTTCCCTCTATCAGTGAGGATATGTTCTGTACTTGGTTTGTGTGTGTCTGCTGTATGTTCTGTCGTCCGGCATATTTTTCAATTGCCATTGTGACGACCTGATCCAATGTTATGAAAGGATCTTCTTCATTTTCCTTTATTATTTCATCTATACTGTTTAAGAACTCTTTATATTCAACCTTATCCTTAATTTCTTGGTATCGTTCTTTAAAGTATGCTTCATCATCAGGATTCAATTTTGATTCCTCCTTGATTTTACGTTCGACTTTCGGGTTTTATTATTAAATTATTTAATAATCGTGATTTGTAAAAAAGTTATTAAGTTATGATTTGTAAATGAAACTTTGATTTGTTTCATGTGAAAAATTATATTATCATATATTATATATGTGATTTTTATGTTTAAATTTTTGTAACTTTTATATAAATACCTTTATGTTAGCTCATGAGAAGTACTATGTTTTATTAATTTTATATTTTTATCCATATATATTAATTTAATTTATAATAATTTCAAATATATTTAAATTATATATAACTATATAATAAATTGCATGAACATTATTAGATAATAATTATTATTAGAATAAGTAATACTTATACTTTTTGGAATTGGAAAGTAACTACATAAAAAAATAAATTATAATACCAAAATTGATAAATTATAAAGGAACAAAAAAATAAAATAAATATTAGTAAAATCAAAAAAATATTTAAAAATTAGATATTATAAAATTTTTTATTAAAATATAAATAATTTTAAAAAATATTAAATAATATTAAGAATATGTGAAATTTTAATAAATTTTAACTATTCATAGTATAATAATCAAAATAAAAATGATTTTGCTAAAAACTGAAGGAGATTAACATGAATACAAATGTAAAAAGTATATTCCTTGTATTTACATTCATAGCATTACTTATTACAGTATCTGCTATTAGTGCAACAGACATTAGCGATACTGATAATGTTTTAACTGAATCAACACAAGCAAGTGTTGATAACAATGCCATTTCAGAACAATCCAATATGCTTTCTGATAATAATGTGCAAACAGATACAAAGAATGAATTAAAAAAAGTAGAAAACAAAAACCTAAAAAGAGACAACCCCATAGAAATTACAAACAGCACTTTCAATGATTACTTCACAGATTCTGTATTAAATCCAGATGTTGATGAAGGAAGTGTGTTAGATTTTAAAGGATTATTCAACAGTTCATCCTTTAAAATGACAATAGATCGACCGGTAAACATAACTTCAAGTGACAATAGTGCAATAATTGATCTTAACACTACTGGAAGAAGTTATTATGGTGATGATCCTGGAGATGCATTTATGATAGACAGTACAAATAATGTAAATGTATCCAATATTAAATTCCACAATACACAAATATTCGTTAAAAACTCTGAAGACATAATATTTAACCATGTCAATGTTACAGTAGAAAATCAACAAGTAGGAAGTGGTGTGGGAGTAACGTCAATCCGTGATGGATCATTAAATGTTATAGTGGCCAACAGTACTTTTTATACTGAAGCTAATGGTGGAAGTAGTACTTTAGTGTTAGCAGGAGCTGACAATTGTATTATTGAAAATAACCAATTCACGGCAACAGGTTATGTTGGAAATGTCCTTTACTTAACAACATACAACGTTTACGGCCTTGATTATTTGGATGCCAATACCAATTCATTTAACACTATTAGAAATAATACCTTAACCATCACTCCAAGCATATCTGGAATCTGTTATGGTATAGCTATTACTGGTCATGACAATCTAATAACCAATAATACTGTTAATTATAATGGTCAGGCTATTACCACCCAATGGAACAGTCCTACCAATGATGAAGATGGAGATAACGATGATAGATATCTTGGAAATGAGTACACATACAATATTGTAAATAATGGAGGTTCAGTCAAATTATCATCCAATAGTACTGCTTCATATAACAATTTTACTGGTAATTTAAATACATCGGCAAATTCAACAGCTACAAATAATAAAATTCTAGGTAATTTAATAGCGTATGGAAATAATTCTGTTCAATACAATAATGTTACTGGAACAACAACAATTTACAACTCAAATAGCAATATCACAGACAACAAATTATTAGGACAGATAACATTAAGTTCTGGTGCTAAAAAGAATAAAGTAATAAACAATCAGATTACTACAAACATTGTAGACAATAGTGGCAGTACAGGAAATAATGCAAATACGATTAGCCCTAATACCATAATATCCAATCCTTTAAACTTTAATTGTCCAAAACAACTTAAAGGTAGTAATGAAGAAGAAAATATTAAAATAATCACGAATGAAAACTACTTAGATTACTTTACAACACATGACGATGGCAATAGAATCTACCTTGAATATAATACATTCAATAACACGGCAGTTAATACCAAAAATAATGCAGTAATAATTTTCAATGAAACATTGCCTGATAACATTAGTGGATTCCTGTTTTCAGCAGACAACATAACAATTTCATCCAATGTAGCATTAGTCAATAAATGGATTCACTTTGAAAACTGTAATCAAATAAATGTTGCAAATATGACTTTGAATTATACCGAGGAGTACTTAGGTTCTGATGAATATGCAGATTACTGTTTATACACAAAAGAAAATGTGACAAACATTAACTTTACAAACGTTACATTCTTTAGTGACATAGCCTCATTTATCAAAGATGATAATTCCTTTGATGCACCATTTAGTGCAATAGAAATTGACGGTAATGAAACCATCTTCAAAAATTGTAATATAACAATACTTGCAAAAGCATATACCGTTAACTGGGATCATACTGAGTCACCATTATATGGACAGAATAGAATGATGCCAATTGGAGTTAAACGTGCTATACATAGCATAGACGAGGATGCAACTACAATATTTGATGGAAATTTCATTTCAATAAACGCTACTGATGCTGACGGTTCATTTCCGACAATATATGGAATGTACCTTTATGGAACAAAAAACATACTGAAAAACAATGAAATTATTATTCATGGAGAAGGATGGACCTATGGTATAGAAACACAACATGACCACAACATCTTCGAAAACAATACCATACATGTATCTGGTAAAAATTATACCGCAGGAATATACCTTGAAAATCCATCCCACAATCTAGTAACAAATAACACGATAATACTTGAATCAGGTACTACCCAATCAGACAATAGTGTTGAGTATGTTACATATGGTGTGGTAATAACTGACTATGTTTATCAGGGCGGAACGTATAAAGAAGGTCTAGGTGAAATAACAAACAATAGCATCTGCAATAACACAATCATAGGAACAGCATTTAACTCCTATGCTATAGAACAATTCGGTGGAGACAACTCAACTATCACCAATAACAATATTACTCTAACATCTGATACCGCTATGGGTATTGGTGTAATAGGAGCCAATAATTTAATTGCAAACAATACAATATTTGTTAACGGAACATCACTAAGAGGAACTACAATAGATTACCTTGGAGCAATGACTGCAGGAGTAGCTACAAAACTGGGATTAAAAAATACAATTTCAGATAATAACATTACTTCAACAAAACTGGGAATAAATATTTATTGTGAAAATTATGATACTATAACCAACAACCATGCAAACACCAGTTATGATTACAGTATGGAATTAAATAAAAATAAATACCTAACATGTGAAAATAATACACTAAGTTCATTAGACAAAATGGGTGAAGAGTCAATTAATCTAACTGAAGCAAATAGGTATATATTCATTTTTGGTAATGATACTTATACTTCTATAGGTAAAAAGACAACCACAATAAATGGAACAATCAATTTTGTTAATAATGATACTGCTGCAAAAAACCTTGCATTTGAAATATATGAAGGTATTGAAAAAATAAGTGGCAGATCAATAAAAAGCAATTATAAAGGCGTATTTACATTCAAATATACTCCAAAAACTGCTGGTGACCATGTTCTAACATTCAAAATTAATGATTCTGATAACCCCTCAAACCGTTGCTATTCTACTGAACAAAACATAACTGTCTACGCTACAAACGATGAAATAATAGTAAATCCAATCTCAGCAAAAGTAGGTGATACTGTTAACGTTACCGCTAATGTTTACTCAATTACTGGGGATACAGTTACATCAGGAAAAGTAACATTCAAAGTAAACGGTAAGACATTGAAAGATGATAACGGCAAAGTAATCTACATTAAAGTAGTAAACGGTACTGCTACACTTGAAAATTATGTTGTACCACAGGACTGGACAAAGGAAAATTCAACAATTCAAGCAATTTACGGTGGATCAAAACAAGCAAAAGCCATGACAAGCACCAAAGTATTAATAGACATTGAAAAGCCAACGCCGATATTCACAACCAGTGATGTTACAGCAACTGAAGGCGAAAGCATTAACCTTACTGCAAGCATTGCTGATGGAGATAAACAAATTAATGTTGGAAAAGTAGTATTCAAAATCAACGGTAAAACAGTCAAAGATGAAAACGGCAAGGTAATCTATGCCAAAGTAGTAAAAAATCAGGTAAATGTAACATACAAAATACCAGAAAACATGAAAGCCAAAGACTACAACATCACAGCAGTATTTTTATCACCAGACTATGATAAACTAGAAGATACGAAAACATTAACTATAACAGCTTAACCCCATAAAACAAAGAGAGTAAGAAACTCTCTAACCCTTTTAACTTTTTTTATCAACAAAAGATACAACATACTAATTCTAGCACAAAAAGCCAGCAACAGTAATTGTAACACAAAAATAATGGAAAGTTTAACTGACTTATATATCCACAATCATACTACTATCCAAATCTCATTTATACTACTTTCAAAAAGAGTATGGTGAAGTTTCTAAAATCACTAAAAAAAGTTGTTCAAAGAGTATGGATTGTAAAAAGAAATTGATTTGAAAAAAATTGACGCTACGATAAACTTTACATATACCAACCATTAATAATCTCTTTATTCAATAACAAATAAACATAAATTACATAAAACATAAATTAAAGGGAAAAACGTATCTTTTTCCAACTATCCTCTTTAATAAAAATATATACCTGGATTCTCTAAAATTTACTTTTCAAAAATAACTATTTCCAATATTCTTCAACTATCCTCTCAAACTCATTTAAATCCACCCTTCTTCTATAGGGTACTGCATCGGTAGTCAGATTATCATCGTTTGAAACGTAATTATTAGAATAACTCCCAAGATTTTGCAGGAATGTGTTTGTCCTTTCAAATATTCCTATCAGTTCTTCCCTATTGGTTGGATATGCCATCTCCAGCCGTGGAACCTTCTTTTTTCTGAGAAGATAGAGCAGATACTTTGGAAAGTTGCCTGTACCCACGCCGCCATAAAATAGTATTGTACTGTTTAACCTACCATATAATCTTTTTCTGTTCTTGGGTGCTCTGCCCAGGACTATTACGGCCTCCGCCTCTTCTATAATATGTTCAGCAAGGGCCAGTCTTCCCTTTATCGCTGAGGGCACATCATTTGATACATACTTGTTTCCCTTCTGTACCCGTCTACCGTTTAGATTATATAATGGTGAATCGTAATCTATAACCTCATCATCATAGGGGTCTTTTTCTCTTGCCTTTTGTGGTGTCATCTCATACATCTGTAGTGGTGTGTGTCCATTCTTGAAGATAAGATTCGTAATCAGAACCCCACCCTCCGGTATCAATGCAACTTTCATAAATAATCATTCCATGACTAAGGTGAATAGTTATAATAATATTGTATTTTTATTGAAGTTTTCATATGGTAAATATTGCTGATTATTATATATTATATTTTACAATCCTTTTAACCTATCCCCCTGTTAATGATGAGTACATATATGTAAACAATATCATAATCTGATTTAATCAAAAATATATTTCTTGAAAAAAATATCGGCTAACCACTAAAAATATTAACTTAGTTAAATATAAATATATATAAAGTGAATTTATGAAAAAATTCATTAATAACTAAAACATCAAATAAATCATATTTTTTACTCAGATAAATGAGTTAATAGATATAATATGTTAATTTTATTATTATATTAATTTGGAGGTAAATAATAAATGTCAATGACAATGAGTGAAAAGATACTCGCAAAGGCTTCAGGCAACGATAAGGTTGAAGCCGGAGATATAATCATGGCAGATATCGACGTTGCCATGGTACACGACCTGACAGGTCCTTTAACCCTACAGTCACTTGAACAGATTAATACTGACAAGGTATGGGACCCAGATAAAATAGTCATACCATTTGATCACCAGGTACCTGCAGACTCACTTGATGCTGCAAAAAACCATCAGATAATGAGAGACTTCGTTAAACAACAAGGCATCAAAAACTTCTATGACGTATATGAAGGAGTATGCCACCAGGTAGTACCTGAAAAGGGACACGCCCTACCGGGTACCGTTATAGTGGGCAGTGACTCACACACCTGTACCAACGGTGCACTTGGTGCATTTTCAACAGGTATAGGTTCAACCGATATGGCAATGGTATTTGCCACCGGACAGCTATGGTTTAAGGTACCGGAAACCATCCAGTACAACATCACCGGAAAACTTCCGGAAAACGTTACAAGTAAGGATGTAATCCTAAACATAATAGGCCAAGTAGGACAGGACGGTGCTACATACAAGGCATGTGAATACGCAGGTGAAACCGTACGCAACATGGACATGTCCGATAGACTGGTAATGAGTAACATGGCAATAGAGATGGGTGGAAAAACCGGACTTGTGGAACCTGATAAGGTAACGGATGAATACCTTAAAAATAGGACAGACAAGCCATACACCAAGTTTACAACTGATAGCGATGCAGCAAGTCTTGAGGTAATGGATATTGATGTAAGTCAATTGGAAGCTCAAGTTGCATGTCCAAACTATGTGGATAATGTAAAACCGGCATCAGAATGTGAAGATGTCGAAATAGACCAGGTATTCATCGGTTCATGTACCAATGGAAGACTTAAGGATTTGGAACAGGCAGCACGCATACTTAAAGGAAACAAAATCAAGGAAGGCGTAAGGGCACTTGTTATACCATCATCCAGAACAATCTATAAACAGGCACTTGAAGAAGGATTAATGGACATATTCGTAGATGCAGGAGCATTGGTATGTAATCCATGCTGTGGTCCATGTCTAGGTGGACATATCGGCCTTATCGGCGATGGTGAAGTAAGCTTATCCACTTCCAACCGTAACTTCAAGGGAAGACAGGGAAGTCCTGAAGGAAAAGTATACCTCAGTTCTCCAATAGTGGCAGCAGAAAGTGCACTGACCGGTCATATAACTGCACCAAGGAAATAAACTAGAAGGGAGGATGTGTAATTATGCAGAAGATTATAGAAGGAAGAGCACTTAAACTCGGCGATGATATAGATACAGACAGTATCCTACCGGGAAGATACCTTACACTTAGTAAAGCTGAAGATTTAGGAAAACATGTCATGGAAGGATATGACCTACATTACAAGGATAAGATAGAAGAAGGCGACGTACTGGTTGCCGGTTCCAACTTCGGATGTGGTTCAAGTCGTGAACATGCCCCAATAGCACTTAAGGCAGCGGGCATCCAGGCAGTTGTTGCCAAATCATTTGCACGTATCTTCTATAGAAACGCCACAAACATAGGACTACCTCTTGTTGAAGCACCAAACGGGCCTGATGAGATAGATGAAGAGGACATTGTGAAACTTAACCTAGAGGAAGGAACTATGGAAAACATTTCCAAAAGTAAGGAGTACAAAACTACAAAACTACCACCATTCATGTTTGAAATACTTGAAAACGGTGGACTAATAGATTACTTAAACAACACAGAATTCAAAGAATAAAGGTGTGAACTCATGTATAATATAGCAGTAATTCCGGGAGACGGAATAGGTAAGGAAGTAGTGGAAGCTACACTCAAAGTACTAGACAAGCTACCGATAGAATTTAACTATACCCATGCATCAGCAGGAGATGAATGTAAAGCTGAATGCGGCGAAGCCCTACCAGATGAAACCATCCAAATAGCAAAGGATGCCGACGCTGTACTCTTCGGTGCAGCTGGTGAAACGGCAGCAGACGTAATCGTCAGACTCAGACATGAACTTGAAACATTCGTTAACCTAAGACCTGTCAAATCAGTACAGCCTGAAAAATATGGTGACATAGACTTCATGATTGTCAGAGAAAACACTGAAGATTTGTATATCGGTGATGAAGAAAAAACACCTGAAGGTGCAATTGCACGTAAGAAGGTAACGAGAAAAGCTTCAGAGAAAATCTGTGACTATGCATTCAAGTATGCAAGGGATACAAACAGATCCAAGGTAACCGCCGTACATAAGGCAAATGTCCTGAAGATATCAGATGGACTCTTCAAGAAGACATTCTATGAAGTAGCAGAAAACTACCCTGAAATCGAAAGCAACGACTTCTACGTGGATGCAACCGCAATGTATCTTATCACTAATCCACTTGACTTTGAGGTAATCGTTACGTCAAACCTTTATGGAGATATCCTCTCTGATGAGGGAGCAGGCCTTGTAGGTGGATTAGGTATGATTCCATCAGCAAATATAGGTGACAATAACGGACTGTTTGAACCTGTTCACGGTTCAGCACCAGATATTGCAGGAAAACTTATAGCAAATCCTGCAGCTACAATATTATCCGCCTGTATGATGCTTGACTACCTTGGCGAAAGCGACGAGGCAAGACGTGTTGAAGAGGTACTTATAGATGTTATCAAAGAGGCAAAGGTTGTAACACCTGATTTAGGCGGCAACGCTTCAACATATGAAATGGCAGAGTACATTGCAAGCAAATTATAATAATAGTAGAATATCAATATAATATATTAAAGAAGATTTACCTCCAAAGAAATATTCTTTAAAAACAAAAAAAATAATTAATTATTAAGTAGACGGTGAAATATATGGACACAGCAAAAGCAGCAGCATTATTCATTATATTTATTATGGTAGTAAGTTCAGTATCAGCATTTGTATTATACCTAGTATAAACACACAAAAATCCAATCCAGCGGTATAACGAATAATTAATATATAAAAAAAATAAATAATCAGAGGTTTTGTTTAAATGATTAAGATAGGAGCAGTAGTAGCAGAATTCAATTTTGATATTACCAGTATGATGTTAGAATTAGCAAAAGAACATGCTAAATTTTTAGGTGCTGAAATAACAGAGGTATTTCCGGTACCGGGCGTTTATGACATGCCTATAGCAATAAAGAAATTATTGGAAGACGGTAATGTAGATGCAGTAATTACATTAGGAGCTGTCATTGAAGGAGACACTCATCATGATGAGATTGTAGTTCAACATGCAGCACGTAAGATAACGGATTTATCCCTAGAATACAATAAGCCGGTTACCCTTGGAATATCAGGTCCTGGTATGACCAGACTTGAAGCACATAAAAGAGTGGAATATGGAAAACGTGCAGTAGAAGCTGCGGTAAAATTAGTTAAAAGATTAGAGTAGAACCTTATTAAAAACTATTTTTCTAATTCTTTTTTTTATATATAAATATGAAAGGAAATAATAATATGGAAATATTGACACCAGAAGAATTAAAAAAGAAATATACCGACCCATGGATTACACCATACGAGGAAATTCTTACAATTACCGATTCTGATGAAGAAAAAATAGAACTAATCGAGTATCATCCATGTCCTATAGGTTCNNGATTGGATGATAACCCAATATCAAAGAACAAGTCCAATAGTAAAGTGTGCCAGACGTGACGGCAACAAGCACACATATTACCTTGATGTTGGAAAATGTGACTTGAAACTCATACCAAGCCTTCAGGCAGCCGGTATTGCCGAAGCAGCAATAGAAGGTGATGAAATAAAGATTCATCACATGGGACTTGCAGGTGCAGGTGTAGGTGCTGCAATGTGCAGGGGAAAGGCCAAAGGTGTAAAAAGAGTGGAAATCTATGAAAAAGGTGGTGGATCCAAGGTAGGAGAGGCATGTGTCATAACACCTAAATTGCACAAGGTAATCATTGGAATAGATGATACAGACATACCTACAGAGGGTGCTACCTGGACTCTTGCAAACAATATTGCAAATGAAATCCAAGAGGAGAAGGGCTACAGGTATCTTGAACATATAACCTGTCAGTTATATCCCAACAATCCCAACAAGACAAGAAACTGCGTATCCATAGCATTGACATTTGCAGTCATGGAATCACAGAAGGAAGATTTGATAAAGACTGTAGTGGATAAACTCAAAAAAACCACACTGTCCGAAAATACTGCCATTGCCGTATGGGATAAATTATACATACCAAAAGAGGTTGAAAATTACGGACTTGAAGCCAAAAAATCAATGAAATACATTGATGAAGCATGTGAAATTGCAAAAAGAAACAATATCCGTGTTGAAAATGTTACAGGTGAGGCAGGACTGATTGGAGCTCTAGCAGCAATCGGATTATATAACTTACCTGAAGAATACGGCAAGGTATACTGCCAAGAGGAAGAAAAGTACTTAAACTCCACCCCATAATAACCACCCTTATATAACCGCCATAATTAAACTTTTTTTTAACAAGGAGTGTTGGCATAAATTATGTTTTT
>MVJJ01000001.1 GCA_003266145.1 Methanosphaera sp. SHI613 | reverse complement strand
AAATAAAATTCAAAATTATTAATTAAATAAATAAAAAATTGCCATTATTTAAAAAAAATGAGAAAAATAAAATTTTTGTAAAACACTCATAAAAAAAATAAAAATTTAATAAAACAACTGTCTTATTAAATTTAGTTAATAGTTAATGTTTTTATGTCTTCCAATTTATCATAGTCTGATGAAATAAATACCGCAGATAAATTGTAAGTTTTAGCTTTCATATCAATAGGTAAAGTGTATTCTAACCTTACAACATTATTAACCACTTTTACATATATTACTTTGCCATTTGAATCTTTAAGCGTTTTTCCATTAATTTTAAATACTATTTTTCCTGTGTTGATAACTTTATCACCATCAGAAATTGTAGCATTTAATGTGATTGTACTTCCAGCAGTTGCTGTTATGTCTTCCGTTGATAATATCGGATTTGTTTTAGTTACATTTACAGTAGTAACATTTACAGCAGATTTGATTTTACTAGTACCGAAATATGAAACTTTAATGTTTGCTTCATCACAATCACATAAATCAGGTAATACCGCAGATACTGTTGCTACTCCGTTAACTACTTTTGCATAAATTGTTTTGCCATTTTCATCCTTAACTGTTTTACCGTTGACTCTAAAGACTACTTTTCCACCGGTTATCTTATCACCGAGTTCATTTGTTACGTTTACAATTAGAGTAGTTGTGTTTCCGACAACAATATCAACAGGTTCAATATTTACAACTGTATTTATATCCTTTACTGTGAAATTGAATTTAACATTACTATTATTATAATTTCCTTCACCCACATAATATGCGATAAATGAATAATTACCTTCTTTATCAAATGAAGTATTAAATGATGCAACTCCATCATTAATATCATATTCACCATACTTGGACGAATTACCAAATAAAACAATTTTTCCAGATTCTAATACAGTATCATTAGCAAGAACACTTAAATCAATTGTCACATAATCCCCAATACCTACAATATTTGGAACATTAACTTCAACACTAGTATTTATTATATCATCAGTTACTGGAATATCAGATTGATCTTCCGTAAATGTAACATTATACACACTATGGTTAGCAAATGCATTACCATTTGTTTCTTCACTATATCCAAAAATTGTATCGGATATTTTACATGCAATTGGAACTTCACTTTGGAAATCTAATGCCAACATGGTCATAGGTAAATAAGAATCTGTTATCAACATTGTTTTTTGATATTTTCCAGCGGCAGGAATTACTGATAAACCAACCAAATTAGATGAATTGAATATGATAATAGAAGGTTGTTCATTAAATATAAACATTGACCATAACTCCATCTCTGTATCCAAACTAAACTCTAAATCAGCATAAACAATGGAATTACTTTTAATACCAGAAATTTCAACTTGATATAACATTTCACCCCATATCTCCTCAGTTGTTACAAAGATTTTTACTTCTTCTGAATCAGCATAATTATGTGTAGCAACTATGTCATCACTAGTTAATCTGTATATTATTAGTCCATCATTGTTTATTGATGTGTATTCTGTTTTGTTGTTTATTGCTTCGGTTGAATTTTTGTCTTTACTTGCGATGAAGTTGTTTTCTAGTGTTATGTTTTCACAGCCTTTTTTAATGTTTACTGCATAACTTTCTGGACTATATATCGTATTATTTGCCACATAGTAATTTTTGGCATTATCACTGATATTTAATGTGTCTATGAAGTTGTTTACAATTGTAACATTTTCTCTTTCATTAATTCCATTTATTATGCCTACTATGTTGTCTGTGAAGTTTACATTGTTGAATATGTTTACTGATTCGAATTTATTGTTTTTTACGGTTGCTCTTTCTAATGTGCTGAAATTAATAACATTATCTGTTACAACGGAGTTCCTGTATCCTATCTGACATGTACCATATGGTATTGTGTTGTTTTTGATTGTTATGTCGGATACATTTCCATATCCCCATTGTGACTTGATACAACTTCCATAATATTCTATGAGGTTGTTTTCTATGATGTGTCCTTTACCTTCGAGTGATATTGCATAGCATATTTCTGCAACATCTGCTTTTAAACCGTTGATATGATTGTTTCTGAGTGTTATATTGTTGTTTATGTAAGGAGCTGCTTCTTCTATTCCATTGACATTGT
Source organism: Methanosphaera sp. SHI613 (assembly GCA_003266145.1). Lineage (GTDB taxonomy): Archaea > Methanobacteriota > Methanobacteria > Methanobacteriales > Methanobacteriaceae > Methanosphaera. The sequence continues at coordinate 6,217 of MVJJ01000001.1, read as the reverse complement.
ATGTTGTTGCATAGAACATGTTTCCAACCATACCTTCTGTTTCTATTGTACAATTTTCTATCAGTACATTGTTTGCCCATGCACATACAAGACTACTGTGACCATTATTGTCTTTGGTTCTGAAGTAACTGTTCAATATCTGTATATTGCTTGAGTTGTCTCTGATGGATGTTACGCCAACACCACTACCAAGCTGTAAATCCTCATTATTAACTGTAATGTTATTTAATGTAACATTTTCAGCATTTTTAATAAATAATTGGGTATTATTGAAGTATATTCCAGAAATATTTGTTCCTGATCCATTACGTGAAATGGTATATGAATCCCCAATTTCAACTCCGAAGAAATCCTTATTCACCCCATCTAAACAGATATATGCATCATTAGTTGATGATATGATATTTACGGGTTTATTTATATTTAATGCAAACATTGGTCCATAGAATATTCCTTGGAAATCTAATGTATCACCATCATTTACATTATCATTTAACACTCCACCAGTAACATATTCCTTAAAGTTATCTGCAGTGATAACTATTGACTGTGTATCAGTTTTAACTAATTTTTTAACATTCTTAGATAAATCTGCAGTTGAACTTTGTGGTTGTGTAAGTTGTACTGTACAAGCACCATCACATATTGGACAATCATATAATGAGTTTCCAGATTGTGAAGTACCTGGAGCATATATTGAATTAACCAATGTTTTTTTACCTTGTGGATTACATACACATACTTCGTTATTATTGATTTGAGTTATAGCTGTTGGTGAATAAATAGCATAGATATCAGTTAAACTTCCAGAATTATGTTCACAAATTGTATTACCATTTACTTTGGTTGTTGTAGAAGCATTTGTTAATATTCCATAATTATTTGGAGGGATAACCTCAACAATATTATTTACTGCATCTGCTGTTCCTTTAGCATGTATATTATTTTCTATAATATCTGTATTGTCAACTTGATAAGCACCTATACCCATAGATTTTTTACCATCAATCCGGATTGTATTATTTTTAACTGTACTGTGTCCTGTAAGGTATAATTCAATACCATAGTTAACATTTGCAGTTAAATTGATGTAATTATTTTTAATGTCAACATATTGATTTAATGGTTTATACCAACATGTATTTATTATACCATAAGCCAATGCATCTGTATATGTATAACTAATAACACCATCGGATACACAGTATATATTGTTATTAGTTATATTGGATGTAGCACTGTTATCAAATTGAATACCACAATTGTATATTGCACCGGTCATATTGAATGTATTGTTATGTATTAAGATCTCTGAGGAATAGTCACTAATAGTGGTACCATAGTTGTATTGTGCACCAGTTACATTAATTGTATTATTTATCGCCATTACATGAGCAGTATTAGGATTTTTAATAGTTAAACCTTCATTAGTTGTGTAACCCGTTAAACCTTCACTATTGTTTTGAACTGTGATAGTATTATTGGTTACATTTACATATGGAGAATTACCTACAACTATCCCAGATACCGCAACTGAACCTGAATAAACTCCAGAATTGTTATTCCACCCCATACTTTGAGGACAACCAGTAACACTTACAGTATTATTTGTAACATTGATGTAATCGGAACTGAAAACTGAAATTCCATGAACCTCACCAGATGCCTTATTGCAAGTAATGTCATTAAATTTAAGGTTTGCATAATGTGAGTCCCTTACAGTTATTGCACTATCACTTGATGAAGCACAACTATCGAATTTAAATCCGGTTACATTATAATTTGTTCCTTTCAAAGTAAAAGATGTTCCACTAAACGTTGCGGGATTATTCTGATTAACTCTAAATGCTACGTTATTTAAGTTAAGTGTGTATGAACCAAAATTAGTGAAACTACCTGAAAAAGTATATACTTTATTAGAATAAGTCCCATCATTAGTAAATACATTCACAAAATTGTTAGAATTTACAGAAACTGGAATAACCCTATTTATTGGTTTTTCTTTTTCATTTAAGTTACTTGATTTGATATTTTCTTTTTCTTTAATTATTTTATTATCATCACTTGCAGGTGTATCGACTATTTTTTGTGTTTGCGTTGATACCCCCGCATCATAAGTAGTCATGTCCGTTGTTGTGTCATTAATGTCCTCAGCATTGATTGCTGTTACTCCAAGTATCAAGACTACTAATGTAATGATAAAAAATATAGAAATTTTTTTATCAAACATTTTTTTTCAACTCCAATTACTTTTTAAGAATATTAACATTTTATAAAAAAAATAAAAAATAGTTAATATTCAATAATATATTTTTTAATTATGATGATAAATATATTACTATAGTTAATATTTTGAAAATATTTAATAAAAAATAATTATTAAAGGACATTTCATATTATTATTATATTTTAAATAAAGATAATTGTTTATTTATTAAAAAAATCTATTTAAACCAACATAATTAAAAAAAAATTTCATAATTTATTTAAATACATTGGATGTAATTAATATCTGAAAAAAATAGAAAAAATGAGAAGAATGATCTATTTTCAATAATTTTTAATGAAATACTTTTAATATAAAAAAACAACAGAATAATCTTTAAATTGCTATAAAAAACGAAATATTCCAATAAATTAATAAAAAAGTTATGAAAAATACGTAAAAAGAGAAAAAAAATAATTAAAAAACTTTTCAATTATATCCTTGAATAGTAATCGATTATCTTTGATAAGTCCTGGATAGCTTCACTGCTATCTCCCTTATCTATAGCATCCTTTACGCAATGATTCATATGTCCTTCAAGGATTATGCTTCCCACCTTATTCAATGCTGATTTTGCAGCATTAACCTGCATCAGAACATCTTCACATGGAATATCTTCCTCTATCATCCTGTCAATAGCCTTAACCTGACCTTCTATTTTACGTAATCTTCTATGTAAATTATCAGAATCCATACATTGTTTCATTTTATCACCAAATTATCTACTCTTTATCAATTACTTCTATACCAGTTTTACGTCCAACTATAACCTTATCCACCACATTGGCAAATATTCCATTTTCAACTACACCGGGTATGGAGTTCAATTCAACCTCCAACTCGGCCGGATTACCTATAATATTGAAATGGGCATCCAATATGAAATTACCGTTATCTGTTATAACAGGTCCATCCTTCTGCATACCCATACGTAATTGAGAATAAACGTTCATATCGGATAATGCGTTTTTTACTAAACGTAATGATTCAGGTATTATCTCTATAGGAAGTGGGAATGCTCCTAACTTATCGACCATCTTGCTTTCATCAACTATAACGACAAACTTATCTGCACTTGTATCTATTATCTTCTCTTTGGTATGTGCTGCTCCTCCTCCTTTAATCAAATCCAGTGAGGAGCTTACCTCATCTGCTCCATCGACGGCTATGTCGATATCATGTTCATCTATACTGGTTACTTTTATTCCAAGATCTCTTGCTAGAATAAGTGACTGGAATGATGTAGGTATTCCCATGATGTCCAATCCTTCATCCTGTACTCTTTGAGCCAGAAACTTGATAAAGTGTACTGTAGTTGAACCTGTACCTAATCCTACTACCTGTCCATCTTCTATTAATTCTGATGCTTGTTTTCCAACATTTTGTTTTAATAAATCCATATCCATTTTCAACACCCCTAATGACTTAATATTACTTCGGTTAGATTATTTCCACATTTACATGACAATGCAGGACCAATTTCTTCTATTTTACATTTGTCATCATTGTATAATCCTTCCGGATGACATATATCCCAGTTTTCACATTCACTTTCACATGATGGATTTCGGAATATTACCGTAGAACCTTTATATGCTTTTTTAGACTCGATTACTGTCCTTATTGTTGCGGGTTCCACTTCTATTGTCCTGACAGTTCCATCCTTGTGTAACGGACATTTATGTGTTACTTTTTTAACCTCAGTGATGGCGTATTTTCTTCCTTTCTCCAGGTTTAGACATGTTCTTTTAAATCTGCAATTTTCACATTTTACGCTTCCACCATAGAATGTGAATACCAGTCCTTTCTTTGCAAGACTTTCTCCTATTAATGTTATCAAAATTTTAACCCCCTACTTTTTATTCTATTACATTTGTTTTGATTGCTATATTTTCTGCAGCTTCTTTTGTAATACCTCTATCTCCTAGGATAGTGTATCTATTTTTTCGAATGTTATGTGCCTGCGTTAATGCTTCTATGATATATTCATCATCTATTCCTAATTCCTTGGCCGTTGTCGGTGCATTGATTTTTTTAAGAACTGATTGAATATTTTTCCAATCTCCTCCCTGCAGGTACATCATCATTATTGTTCCTACTCCACATTGCTCACCATGAAGTGCGGGTTTTGGTGCTATCTTATCTAATGCATGACTGAATTTATGCTCTGATCCACTAGCGGGTCTGCTTGTACCTGCTATGCTCATTGCCATACCGCTGCTTATCAATCCTTTAACTACAATGGCAGTACTTTCAGGATGTCTTGGCCGGATATTATCTGCTTCTTGAATTAATAGCTTTGCAGTCATTACGGATAATGCCGCTGCCGAATCACTGAAAGGCTCATTTATCAGTTTATATGCCAACTTCCAGTCTTCTACTGCCGTAAGGTTAGATATTATATCAGCATACCCTGAAGCAGTGAATTTGTATGGTGCTTGGGATATAATCTGGGTATCTGCGATTATGGCAAATGGGGCATTTGCTTCCAATGAAGCACTGCCCTTGTTGTTTTTTATTGATGCTCTTGGAGATGCTATTCCATCGTGTGCTGCTGTTGTAGGTACGCTGATAAATGGGATGTTGTTTCTTGTAGATGCAATCTTTGCCACATCTATTACCTTTCCGCCACCTACTCCTAGTATTGCAGAAGAATCATTTGATGATTCCTGTACCTGATTTACTATTTCATCAGTTGCCTGATTGATGATTATCTCTTCTATTTCATAACCGTCATCCTCAAGTACTTCCATTACATGATTTCCAGCTATTTTTTTTGTTGTATGACCTGTTACTATTGTTACTTTCTTTTTTGATAATAATGTATCACATACTTCTCCTATTTCATCCAATATTCCCGGACCAGTATGTATTTCTCGTGGTAATTGAACATTTCGAAAATCCATTAGCATAACAACCATTTCATTAAATTATTCATATGATTTATTATATGTTTATTCTTATTTATTAGATTATGTAAAAAGGATTGTGCAATTTTTTCCAATAAATTAATATTGTATTTTTATGTATTGATGATGAAAAGGATAATAAAATAAGCGTGAAATAATACTATTTTTAGATATTATGTGGATTTATGTATTAATAACTATTTAAAGTTAACTAATCTAATAATTAGGACGTCCTAAAAATAAATTAGATTTTAAAAGAATATAAATTAAATATTAAAGAAATTCAATGAAAATTAAAAAAAAGGTCTTTGCAATAAAGTCAAAAATATTTTTATCAAGTAAAGTGAATTTTGATAAATCAAGTTTAAATATAAATAGATATAAAACTTTAAGTAGATGACAAGAAGAGTAATGAAATGTATAGTAATGTGCCTAACTCAAATGATTTTGGAATTAAAAGCGATTCAAGTAATACAAAATAAATCATTTTTCTTAATGCACATTAACTAAAAAAAACATGACTAAACATGATTTTATTAACATTTACATAAAAATTTAGTCATCGACAATGCGATAAAATTGGAGGCTAATAAAATGGCAGACACAATTCAAAAATTTTTAGCAGAATTAATCGGATCATTTATATTAGTATTCTTCGGTACAGCTTCCGTAGTTGTAACCTTACTAATCAATGATGGTCTTAAAATAACTGGTATACAAATGGCTGATTGGATTGGAATTGGATTAGCATTCGGTTTAGCTTTAACCGTAGCAATTTATGCTTTAGGTCCTATCTCTGGTGCACACTTTAACCCAGCTGTAACCATAGGTTTATGGGCTGGTAAAAAATTCCCTACATCTGACTTAGTACCATACTTAGCAGCACAATTCATTGGTTCAATCATTGCATCCGCAGCATTAATCTTAATTGCTGGTGTAAAAATTGCATCAGGTATCGGTGCTTTAGGTAGCGTTGGAGACGTTGCTGGAATCGGTTTCGTAGGAATTTTCATTACAGAATTCATAGGTACCGCACTATTAA
>MVJJ01000027.1 GCA_003266145.1 Methanosphaera sp. SHI613 | reverse complement strand
TTCATAGTCATCCTCATGGATAACCAATAACAAGTCACGGTTCATATAAGCCTCAATTGGTTTAACATTAAATGATTTAACCATGTCTACACTAATATCAACCTTTTCATATTCCAATTTTGGAAAGGTCATTTCATAATAATCATCAATTCTTTCAACACTTATAGCATCAATTTCAGTCTGGAAAGTTATTGTATCCTCTTTAATATCAAAAAAATTAAATAATACATATGCTGATGCCAGAGTAGCATGTCCACAAAAGTCAATTTCACCTGTAGGAGTAAACCACCTTAAATTGTACTTGCCATTATCATTCAAAATAAATGCTGTCTCGGATAGGTTGTTTTCCATGGCGATGTTTAACATTAACTCATCATTAATCTTTTTTTCAAGAATACATACGGCAGCCGGATTTCCGGAAAACAACTTATCTGTAAATGCATCCACAACATACTGTTTCATATTAAACCTCTTTTAATAGTATTGTATATTTTTTTTATGCATCCCATTTTGATATGATCCATCTATTTGATTGTTTTTCAAACATAATATTTGTTTTAAGTGTCCATGAACCTTTCATTCCATAAACTTTGGCGTCCAGTTCAACATTTGCCTTCAGTCTTGAATATTTCTCATCTTCTATACTAATTATAGGTTCATGGATAGTGGAATGATAATAATTAAGTGTTCCATCCATAATTTCTGCTATGTATTCCTGTTTTGACTGTTGTTTTCCGGACATATGTGTTAATATGTAATTATCATCAATAAGTTCGTTTAGTTTATTTGAATTCTTTTCAATCATGGCTTCCTGAAATTCAACGAATATATCAAGAACTTCCTGCTTATTCTCTTCTAATTTCTTATGAGATATAACCGATACATTAGACATTTAATCACTCTTGGAACTTGTCTTTATCTAGTGTTTTTATGAGACGTGCAGGTGCTCCGACAACAACACCATAATCAGGTACGTCTTTGGTAACTACTGCACCAGCCCCTACTATAGCATATTTTCCAATGGTAACTCCAGGTAGAATTGTTGCCCCAGCTCCAATCCATACTCCCTTCTTGATGTTAACTTCATCACATAACAATACCTCACGCTCATATTCATCATGATTGTTTGAAACCAATTGCACATTGGCTGCAATCATAGTGTCATCTCCTATGTTTATTCCACCACGTGCCATCATTAAACAGTTAGCATTTATAACGACATTTTTTCCTGTCTTAACCATTTTAAAGTATGTTCCGCTTAATGGTGTGTAAATTGTGTTGTTTTCACCGAGATTGCCTTCAAATAATTCGTTTACCAGTGCATCGTATTCTTCTGTCATTGGCATAGCATGGTTTAATTTATGAAGTGTTTGGTTTTGTTTGTTTATTCCTTCTATTTCTTCTGCTGTTAGTTTTCTCAAATCTACTCTAAATTCTTCTTTACTCATAGTATCACATTAATTTTTTCTATATTATATCAATTACTTAACTAATTGATAAGTATTTATATAATGTTATGAAGATTATAATATATAAAACTTTCATTTGGAAAGAGTTTATTTGGTTAATAATTATGATGGAGATTATACTGATGAAAGAAAACAATATGATAACAAGCCAAAATCCTGAAAACATATTCATATATCACTATGTAGAGGAAATGGTATCTAACTATGGTGAATTTTTAAAACAAAGAATAAATGATGAAGAAATATCTATGAAGGAACTGCCCTTATTAATTAGGATTTTCTTTAGTGAAGTTGTAACACAAAAAGAATTGGTAAACATATTCAATATTAGCGAAGGACAAATAGCAAAGATACTTAAAAAATTTGAAGATAAAGGATACATAATAAGATATGAAAAAGAGGACAATCACAGGATAAAAATTGTAGAACTAACCACATCAGGCCAAAATTTAGCAAACAAATACATATCCTACATAGAAGAATGGGAAAATAATGTAACCAGCAACATGACACTTGATGAGAAAACGGAACTGAAAAAATTGCTCTATAAGATAATTATATAAACAAAAAGAATCCAAAAAATAGGTGTCACTCATGACACATTATGCTTAAATACTAATCTCTATTTAGACAACATTAAGATACATTTAATTAACTAAACATATCAATAATCTTTAATATATCAAGAAACATATTTATTATAAGTTACAATTCATAAATACAGGGTAATAATATGACATTTGAATCATTTTTAGAGCTAGCCGAAAAAAGATATTCCGTTCGCAGTTATCAAAGAGATTGAAAAGGATAAATTGGATAAGATACTTAAGACAGGTCAACTTGCGCCGACAGCAGGAAACTTCCAGCCACAAAGAATATTTGTTTTACAAAGTAAAAAAGCATTGGATAAGGCAAGAAGGGTCACGCCATTTTGTTTTAACGCTCCAATAGTATTGCTAATATGTTCGGACAATAATGTTTCCTGGAAGGCCGTTGATGGCCATGACTCCGGTCCGATAGATGCGGCTATCAGCATTACCCAGATGATGCTTGAAGCATTTGATGAGGGCATAGGATCATGTTGGGTTAGAGGATTTGATAAAAACGTACTTATAGATGTATTTGATTTACCGTCCAATTTAGAACCGGTAGCATTACTTCCAATCGGTTATCCGAGTGATGATTCAATACCCCTTAAAGGATTCTCTGATGTACGAAAACCATTAGATGAGATGGTTGAATATTTATGATATATAGGTGATAATATGAAAACAATTATAATTAATGCAAGTCCACGTAAGGATTGGAACACGGCAAAATTAATGAAGTCAGCCGAAAAAGGAGCAATATCAGCAGGTGCAGAAACAGAATATGTTGACTTATATGATTTGAACTTCACAGGTTGTAGAAGCTGTATGCTATGTAAAATGAAAAATATGGAACGTTGCAAGTGCTTCTGGAAAGATGATCTTTCCCCGCTAATTGATAAGATATATGAAGCTGATACATTACTAATAGGTGTTCCTATTTATATGGGAGAACCTGCAAGCCAATATAAGGCATTCGTAGAAAGATTGATTTTTGTTGCATTATCATATAATGGTGGAAACTACTTTGAAGGAAAAATTAATGTGGGATTAATATATACCATGAATGCTCCTAAAGAATTCTATGAAAGTGATTATAAGGATAAGTTTGCAAGTTTTGAAGGCCTATTTAATTTTTTAAATGGTAAATTGGAGATATATCCATCATGCAATACATTACAGGTAAACGATTACAGTAAATATGAAATGGGAATGTTTAATGAGGAAGATAAGATTCAATTCAATAAAAAACAGTTTCCTATAGACTTGGATGAAGCCTTTAAAATGGGGGTTAATTTAAGTTCTGAATAAATTCAATAAAATTAAAAACAATAATGAGGAGTAAATTATCTTTTTACTCCCCATATAAACTATATTTAATAATCCTATCAGATATTTTATCAATTACGCCTGCAGGTATTTTAGTTTGTAATACTTCCAATGGTATCTGTTTGCCTGTTGGGCTATATGAACCCATGTGTACAATGTTTTCCTGAAATGTACCCATACCTTTTTCTTCATTTAATCGGGCATGCCTTATCTGGCTACTGGTTAATGCTTTAATGATTAACTGCATCTTTTTATTGTCCATCATAACGGTAATCTTTTGTGGAATATCACATCCAAGTCGATTATTTTTTTCAACATAATCAACAAAGTCCACATATGATTCCATGTAAGTATCCATACTTTCTTCAATGGGGATTGTCATGTTGTTATTAGATGCATCCGTTGAATCTATAATCCTACCATCACGTACCGTAACGGTTCTATCTGCTTGATTAGCTACTGACGGGTCATGGGTTACAATTATCAGCGTTACATTACGTTCATGGTGTAATTTTTTAAGCAAGTCCATAATTTTCTGACTTGTTTTCGTATCCAACGCTCCTGTAGGTTCATCTGCTATAATAATTGAAGGTTCATTAACCAATGCTCTTGCTATTGCCACACGTTGTCTTTGACCACCGGACATCTTTGTAGGATTTTGATGAATCTTATCTTCTAATCCCACACTTTTAAGTAAGTCAATGGCAATATTTTCATTCTTTTTATTAATTCTCAAATGTTTTCCCATAAGTGGAATTTCCACGTTTTCCAGTACGCTGATATTAGGAATTAAATTGTGCAATTGGAATATGAATCCTATTTTTTGACTACGAAACTTTGATAAGTTCTCTTTTTTATCTGTTAAATTTATACCATCTACAATAATCTCTCCACTATCAGGAGTATCCAATGCTCCTATCATATTAAGAAGAGTGGATTTTCCACTACCTGATGGTCCGATAATTGATATGAACTCACCTTCTTTAATGTCTAGGTTAATTCCATTTAAAGCTTTGGTTTCACCATTATCATAGTACTTTTTTAAATCTCTAATTTTCACGATATTTGACATAGTAAAACCTCTACTCATATCTTAATGCTTCGGTAGGTGACAATTTTGATGCTTTAATGGCAGGGTATAGACCACCAATGATACCAACGCTTAATGCCACTGCAAATGCCTTGATAAATATGTTGATGTTGAATATCAATGTCATTTCATCTCCGCCTGCTTTAAATAATATGAAAACTGCAAGTACTCCTAATATGGAACCAATAATTCCTGATAGAACAGTCAATACTATGGATTCACCCATAATCATGGTTAATATTCTTTTTTTACTCCAACCAACGGATTTTAAAACACCAATTTCACGTGTTCTTTCAAACACTGTCATCATCATGGTATTTATCACACCAAGTCCTCCAATAATGATTGCCAGTACTTCAATGGCAGTTGTTGCCTGGTTAATCATTCCAAGCGTATCATCAATTGTCTGTGACATTTCTTCGGTTGTAATAGTGTTTAATGTATCATTATACTTGTCTTTTATATTATCATTCACTACTGTTAGATTAGCATCCTTTTTGATTTTAATGTAAACACTGGATATTTCTCCTTCATTATCGGTTAAATTTTGCAATTTGCTTAAGCTGGTATACATAGCTGAGTCATAGAATATGGAACCTGTTTCATAGATACCGGTTATCTTAAAATCATTGCCATATACATCTATAGTATCCCCGATAGTATAGTTTTCTTCATCGGCTAGACTTTTTCCTACAATCAATTCATTTTCATCTTCATTAAATACGCTACCATTTATATTGTTAATTCCCACAACGTCAAGCTCATCCTTTTTGGCTCCATAAAGACTAAAACCATATCTACTTGAATCACTACTTTTTGAAGTATCAACTACATTACTTTCAAGCATTCCTGCAGTTTTTTCAACTCCATCTATTTTTGATAATTCCTCTACATAGCTTTCATTAAGGTTACCTGATGAGGATGCCATTGAACTGCCTATCTTGGTAGCTGTTATTTCAGCTGATCCATTTTTTAATGTTGTCTCGGTAGAATCTTCAAGTGATACGGTTATCATACCCAACGCTACAATTGTTGCAATGCCTATTGCTATTCCTATTATGGCAAGCATGCTTCTGGTCTTGTTTCTGAATGGATTCTTGAGAATTAATTTAAAATAATTCATATTACACCTCTATTTCATTCATTTGAAAATAGTTGATATTTAACAATATTCTCCATATTCACAGCCAGCATTTTCAAGTTTCACATGATCTATCAGTGTTCCATCCTTCTTATATAACTTAAGTTCGCCATAACCTGTACCACCATTCCATAGACGATTATGTAATTTAAGGCCGTTAGGAGCTTCATAATTAACCAGAAGCATTTCATCACGTCTACAGTGCAGTGTCAGTTCAATATAGGAATTCTTATTTGATGCATTGACTGTCCAAGTGTGGATCTCTTCTCCTTCTTCAAAGTCAAAGTCTATTTTTACCATGTTCCAGAATCTGGCAAAGTTATATTCATACATTGTTCCTTCATAGTAGAATCCGATGAGCAGTTTTCTAGGTATTTCTATTCCAAAAGCCTTTGGACGTCCTCCACCAGCCTCGAATGCGGAGTTGTTTAATTTTTCTCCACTTATTAGGCTAGTGATGTTACATGAGGATATCCATAACCATGGACTTGTAAAGTCTCCACCCCAGTTTTTATCGGCATATCCATAAGATTTCTCCGGTATGACTTCATATTCCACTCCATCTAATGTGATTGTACCGCTATATTGTGTTTTTATACCCTCAGCATGCCAGAACATTTCAAATGAGTTGAGTTTTCTGAAGAGTTTATTTGCACCATATCCTACATTAAATGTAATCTGCTTATCTATATCAAGATTCCAAGTCATGCTTCCTGCATCACACATATATTCTGGATGTTTAATTGCTTCATCTTGTGTTACATTACATGATCCTTCCATATGCTTTTCGGTTAGCCTACAGTCACCTACCTTTATGTCGAGTTTGTCATCCGGACATGAAAATTCCTTCATGGAGTAGAAGTTATGTATCTGTTTTGCTTCTTTTCCCCAGCATCCTACTTTTATCATACAATATGATGGCCTTTTTCCTAGCTTTTTGTTTTCTGGATCTTGTCCAAGTGTTGGTTTATCCTCAGCCAGTGCAGGATTACATACGAAGTA
>MVJJ01000160.1 GCA_003266145.1 Methanosphaera sp. SHI613 | reverse complement strand
AAAAAAAATAGAATCAAAAGAATGAAAAATTATTCTTTCAATAGTTTTTCAAAGAAAGACATGTCAACATTTTCGGCCAACAAATCTCCTAATTGATCATAATTGGCTGTTTTTGCTTCCTTGAATTCGTCTTTTGTTATTCCTAATGGTTTTAATCCTTTTTTTACTCTTAATGTATCGGTAAACTGTCTTCTGAATTCGAAGTTATGGAATATTCCATGGAAGTATGTTCCACATACATTGCCTTTGATTGCACCATCATAAATTCCATCAGTATCATTACCGTTACCTTTAATGATTTTTAAAAATGGTTCCACATTATCAGACAGGTGAGTTATACCTTCATGCAATTCATATCCGGTTACGACTGTTCCTTGCTTGAAGCCTAATTGACTGTCGTTAATTACCGTCGCTTCACTTTGTTTTACGACTTTTTCTATTTGACCGAATTCCGTTACCATATCAAGAAGACCTAAACCTTCAACTGTTCCATATTTGGATTCCTTACATTCGGAGTCGATAATTTCCTTTGACAACATTTGATATCCACCACATATACCGAATATAGGTATCTTTTTGGATAACTCCAGTATCTTATCGAATGCTCCTGATTTCTTAAGTTCTTCAATGTCGTTTACAGTATTTCTTGTACCTGGAATTATCAGTGCATCTATACCTTCAAAATCATCATAGATGTCTACCAGTTTTATTCCCACATCCGGTTCGTAATCCAATGGATCGATATCGGTGAAATTTGCTATTCTTGGAAGTCTTAATGTTCCTATTGTAATCTTTTCATTTTCATTGAATTGATGTATTGATAGTGACGCGGAGTCTTCCTCGGGAATGTTTAGATTTTCAGCGTAAGGTACTATTCCTATTACAGGAACTCCTGTTAGTTCTTCAATTTTTTCAATACCTGAAGCCAATACATCCGCGTTACCACGGAATTTGTTGATTATTATCGCTTTTATTCTTTTTTGATCTTCTTCAGGAAGCAGGTAATATGTTCCCACGATGGAAGCAAAGACTCCTCCCCTATCTATATCAGCTACCAATATCACGTCGGCATCGGTAATTCTGGCAATCAACATGTTTGCCAAATCCCTATCATACATATTTATCTCTGCAGGTGAACCTGCACCTTCTATTACCGTTACATCATAATCTTCTTTTAGATAATCCAATGATTCATGTATAGCCTTTAATGCTTCTTCTCTGAAGTCTTGCTGATATTCATCAAATCGCATATCACCGGCCGGTTTTCCCTGAACTATTACTTGTGATGTAAAGTCTTCCTTAGGTTTTAAAAGAATCGGATTCATATGACAGTTTGGTTCTATTCCCGCTGCTTCTGCCTGCATAACCTGTGCTATTGACATTTCATCATTATCTATTGTTGTATATGAGTTTAGAGACATGTTTTGTGATTTGAAAGGTGTGACTCGATAACCCTTTCTTGATAGTAGGTTACATAATGCAGCTACGGTTAATGTTTTACCTGCATTTGATGACGTTCCTTGAAACATTATGTATTTCATATTCTTTCTCCTATTTTTTTAAAAGTATATAAGTATATTTATTATATCTTACATTAATATTTTAAATTGAATTAGGATTAAATTATAAAAAATAATTAGAAAATTATGCAAAAAAGACAATTTTAAATACCTATGGTTACTTAAATTTATTATGTAAAGAATATAAATATAAAATAACATAATGAAAATAATCAAACATCATATAATTAAATAAAAAGGAGGAATAAAAATAACCGATATTGAAAATAATACTCAAGAAGAAATTGTTACAGAACAGAAAGATGAAAGTATAGAAGAAAATAATAATGAAGCAATAATAACAAATACCTCCGAAGAAGATGACAACGACAAGAATGAATTCATCCAAAATGAAATAGACCCTGAAGAATACGTTGATACGGACACCATAGATATACCTGAAATGCTGATAGACCAGATTATCGGTCAGGAAGAAGCTGTTGAAACAATCAAAAAAGCCGCCAAACAAAGAAGAAACGTACTCTTGATAGGAGAACCGGGTATTGGTAAATCAATGATTGCAAAGGCTATGGCTGAACTCTTACCACCTGAAGAGTTACAGGACATATTAATCTATCCTAACATAGAAAATCCAAACAACCCATTAGTAGGGGTCATGCCTGCAGGTCAAGGACAAAAGGTAATGGAAAACGCTAAAAAGAATATAAAAGGACAGGAAGAAAAGAAAAACATGATAATGATAGCCGTCATGGCACTTATCATGGCTATCGGATTCATGACAAACCAATTCCTTACAGCAATTATTGCAATTGGAATAATATTCTTTGCATTTTACCAGATAAAGCCAAAAAACCAGCAGTCATCACCTAAACTACTGGTAAACAATGACCAGAAAAATGTAGCACCATTCATCGACGCTACAGGAGCTCATGCAGGTGCACTCTTAGGAGATGTGAGACACGACCCATACCAATCAGGAGGACTCGGAACACCTGCACATGAAAGGGTAGAAAGTGGTATGATTCACCGTGCAAACAAGGGAGTACTATACATTGACGAAATAGGTACCATGACCATGAAAACCCAACAGGAGTTACTTACGGCATTACAGGAACACAAATACCAAATAACCGGTCAAAGTGACAACAGTAGTGGTGCAATGGTAAGAACAGATGCTGTCCCATGTGATTTCGTATTGGTAGCATCAGGAAACCTTGAAGTGCTTGAAGACATGCATATTGCATTAAGATCAAGGATAAGAGGATACGGTTATGAAGTCTTCATGAAAGATTCCATGAAGGACACACCTGAAAACCGTAAAAAACTTGGTCAATTTGTAGCTCAAGAAATAAAAAACGATGGCAGAATACCAAAATTCACCAAAGAAGCCGTAGCGGAAGTCATCAAGGAAGCACAACGTAGAGCAGGTAAAAAAGACTCACTTACATTGAAATTAAGGGATCTGGGTGGACTGGTACGTGCAGCAGGTGACATTGCAGTTGAAGAAAATGCAACAGAAGTAACACCTGAACACGTATTCGAAGCTAAAAAACAGTCAAGAACATTAGAACAACAAATAGCCGACAGATACATATCACAAAGAAAAGAATACAGTGTATTTGCAAATGAAGGTTCAAAAATTGGATGCATCAATGGACTGGCCGTTATCGGAAACTCAAGTGGTATAGTACTGCCTATAGCAGCAGAAGCAGCACCTTCACAAAGTAAGGAAGAGGGTAAAATCATCGCTGCAGGTAAACTTGGAGACATAGCCAAAGAAGCTGTTCAAAACGTTGGTGCAATCATCAAGAAAAGTATCGGAACGGACATCTCAAACTATGATATACACATCCAGTTTGTACAATCATATGATGGAGTGGAAGGAGACAGTGCAAGTGTAGCAATGGCTACAGCAATAATCTCTGCTATAGAGGACATACCTATCGATCAGACATTAGCATTGACTGGTTCATTAAGTGTACGTGGAACAGTACTTCCAATAGGCGGAGCCACATACAAAATTGAAGCTGCAGCAGAATCAGGAATGAAAAAGGTATTGATTCCTGCAAGTAACCTCAACGACGTATTGATAGATAAGAAATATAAAGATATGATAGAAATCATACCTGTAGAGACACTTACAGAAGTTCTAGAACATGCACTTGTAGGACCTAAAAAGGACGAATTCATCAAAACACTGAAAGAAAACAAAATAGACAGAATCAAGGATATGATTCCTACCGCATCAGATATCGTAAGCCCCCAAATAAGTAAAAATTAGATATTAAGAAGTTAATTCTAATCTTTTACAACCCTTTTTTTAAATCACATTATTCCAAATTCACTCAATTAATTATAGATACAAATAAATATTATTTGAATTAAATATTATTACTACCTAAAATAATAAAAATTCATAAATTATAGAAATATACATTATTGAAATACAAACTATTTTATTAAAAATATATAATAAGAGAAGAATTTATGATAATACGCCAGTATTATCCCGTATAAGACGAATAAATAGACACATACCCCAATAAGGAAGAATTTAAAATGGAAAAATTAAAATTTAAGGATTTAGAGATATCTCCCGAAATACAACAAGCAATAGAAGATATGGGATTTGAAGAAGCAACACCAATCCAATCATTAGCCATACCAAAAATATTAGCACATAAAGATGTAACAGGACAAGCCCAAACAGGTACTGGAAAAACAGCAGCATTTGGAATTCCATTACTTGAAAATCTAGACAGTAGCGACAACAGTTTACAGGCAATTATTCTATGTCCTACACGTGAATTGGCCATACAAGTAGCGGAAGAATTAAGAAAATTAGCCACATACCTACCGGAAATAAATGTACTGCCTGTTTATGGAGGCCAACCAATTGAAAGACAAATTAAAGCACTTCAAAAAGGAGTACAGGTAATCATAGGTACACCAGGACGTGTAATGGATCATCTCGACAGAAAAACCATCAACGTGGAAAACATTAAGACGGTTATCCTTGATGAAGCGGATGAAATGTTAGACATGGGCTTTAGGGAAGATATCGAGTACATTCTAGAAGACGTACCTTATGAAAGACAGTTCCTCCTATTTTCTGCAACACTACCTAAAGAAATACTGCAAATGACCAACAGGTACCAGAACAACCCTGAAGTAGTTAAGGTTACCCAGCATGAACTGACTACCCCTGATGTTGAACAGAAATACTTTGAAGTCAAGGAGGACATGAAACTGGAGTTACTCTCAAGACTACTCGACCTTAATAACTTTGACTTATCACTTGTATTCTGTAACACGAAAAGAAAGGTCGATAAGCTTGTAAGCCATCTTCAGGTAAGAGGATATCTTGCAGATGCCCTCCATGGAGACTTGACACAGAATCAACGTGATCGTGTAATGAACAAGTTTAAAAACGGAAATATTGAAGTATTGGTAGCTACTGACGTTGCAGCCCGTGGTATTGACGTTAGTGGAGTGGAAGCCGTGTTTAACTTTGAAATACCTAACGATAATGAATACTATGTGCATCGTATAGGACGTACCGGCCGTGCAGGAAAGGCAGGTAAAGCATACAGTTTTGTATCCGGACGTGAAATATATCAACTTAGGGATATTCAAAGATATGCAAATACTAAGATTGAACAAGCACCAATCCCATCACTTAGCGATGTAGAGGAAGTAAAAAAGGACAATTTCATAGAACAGCTTAAAACAAAGATAAATACTGAGGATATTTCAAAGGAGATATTCATCATTGAAAAGCTCATCGAAGAAGAATATAACTCCATAGACATTGCAGCCACATTGCTTAAGGAAATAATGCGTGACGGTAGAGTTGAAGAGGAATTTGGTGATACTGAAGCACATGAAGGATTCGTAAGATTCTTCATGACCGTCGGACGAAAACAGGACATGACAGTATCGGTTATATTGAATGCTGTTCATGAAAAAACGGGACTTAACGGTCATCAAATAGGAAATATTGACATATTCGATAATTTTTCATTTGTTGAAATTCCTAAGGAGAATGCTACCGACTTCTACAGATTTATGGGTGAAACACATATCGACAATAAACGTGTACATATTGAGCCTGCAAAGCCTAGAGAAAAGAAGGGTCATAATACCAACTTTGATAAGAAGAAAAAGTTCAGCAATAAGAACAGATTTAGAAAAAACAATCCGAACAAAAACTTCAATCCTAAACGTAATGACTACAATAAGAAGTACAACAAAAATCATAACTACAATAATAGAAGAAACAACTCCCGAAATTACAACAACTATAACGACAACAACAGATACACCTACAATCATTATGATACCTATGAGGACAATGATTACGATGGTTACAACGAGGAATACAATAATTATAACATAAACAACAATTACGAAAACAGGAAGTACAACAACAGTTACAAACGTAAAAAATATGATAAAAGATACGATGACTATAATCAATAGTCCTAACCACCATATTCTCTTTTTTTAACCTACTATTCACTAATCAGGACATCCATGATAATAATTACCCAATATTAATCCTTAATAATAGCTGAAAAATCATTCAAAATTATCTAAAATGAGAATTTATATGAAAAATAGAATCCTGGGAAAAAATAAGAGATATTCCACATGAAAACCAACATTTACAAGACAATATTGAAAAAAAAAGTAAAAGATAAAATCTACAATGATTTTATACAGTCAGCTATTGTCTTTGCAACACTGATATAAGCCACGTCACTTTTTAAGGTGTTTGTTGCTTGTAAACTATCTGCACCGGCAGCATTTATTTTAAGCACTGCATCATTTACCAGTACAGGATGTACACAGTAGACGTCGACGGCTGTTGCTCCTTGTTGTTTTAGTATTTCTATGGCATTTACGATTGTTCCACCGGTACTGATGATATCATCTATTATTACTACCCTACGATTGTCTACTGATATATTTTTAGTCTTTGTCTCTACTTTTTCCGGAGATAATCTTACCTTTTCAAGATAATCATAGTCAGTATCCAGAATGGTAGCTATTTCCTTTGCAAAATTCTGTGCTCCTTTATCCGGTGCTAATATTACAGGTTTTTCATCAGTATTCTCTTTTATGTAGTCTGCTATTGCAGGCATAGCAGATAAGTTATAAACTGGAATATCATATAAATCACAGATGCTTTCCTCATGTAAATTTATTGAAATTACATTTTTAACATCCATGGCTTCAATTAATTTGGCTGTAGCTTTGGCAGATATGCATTCCATATCCTTAAATCTACGTTCCTGTCTACTGTAACCTAAATAAGGAGATACGACGGTAATATTTTTAACATTCATATCTGAAAGTATGTCCAATATGAAGAACAGTTCCATCATATTTTCATCTTGAGGATAACCAGTTGACTGTACAACTATTACCTCTTCATCTTCATCAATTTCATCAACAATTCTGAAATATCTTTCCCCATCAGGAAACTTTCTAGTTTCAACATGACATAACTTGTCATTTAATTCCTTTGCAACTTCACTAGCAAGTGCTTGAGAAGCAGATCCACCGATTATCATAACTATAATCTCCTATATATAAATACTTAAAAAATATCGTTTACATTTTTTATATTATAATTATATTTATCTATTCAATAAGTAATATTTTTTACTTATGATGCCGGTAGGATTCCTGAAAAATAGGATAAATAATAATTAAAAGAATGATGCATATCTTATTATAAATAAGAAAAGTTACACTCACTTATCAACAAAAAATTATAGAGGCTAAAAGATATGAAAATGGAAATAAACATAGACCCACAACTTCAAAGAAAGGCAAGGGCTGTCTGTAGAAATGTATCCGGTTTGACCCTCAGCGGTTATTATGAATACCTTATCGAATTGGAACTTAAGAAATTACCATCATTGGATGAATTGGAAGATGACAGGCCACGTATGAAATCATATAACGAAGAGAACCTGGATACATTATGGTAATGATTAGTAATAATTATAGCTAATATACTCATCGAAAAGTAATAAATAAAAAAAGATTATTATTAGCATCGACATATAATTATATTGTTGATAAATAAAAAAAAATAAATAAATTATAGAAAATGGAGTTTAAAAGATGCATGAGTTATCTATGGCTAGCAGTATCGTAGATGCTATATTAAGTACTGCTAAAAAAAATGATGCCATCAAAATTAATGAAGCTGTTTTAGAAATTGGTGAAATGACCATGTTAAACCCTGAACAGTTAAGATTCATGATGGAAATATTAAGTGAAGACACCTTACTTAAGGATGCAGAAATAATAATTAATATGATTCCGATAGAAATCGAATGTGAATCTTGCGGATTTAAAGGTGAAAGTAAAACAGATGAAAATGGAGATCATTTAATGGCTGTAGCAAGATGTCCGGAATGTGAAAATACACAAGTACACATCATACAAGGACAGGAATGTAACGTTAAAACAATAAAAATTGAAAGAGAGGATGAAGATGCATAACGTAGCTAGTATTGAAATTGAACAAGACATCATCAGAGCTAACGACAAATTAGCTTATGAAAACCGTAAAATCTTAGATGAAAAAAATGTATTTGCAGTTGACCTTGTAGGTGCCGTTGGTTCCGGTAAGACATCATTACTTGAAGTATTGGTTGATGAAATGGATGAAGACATTGGAGTCATTGCAGGAGATATTTTAAGTAAATTTGATGCTGAAAGAATTGAAGCCAAAAACGTTCCCGTTAAAGGATTAAATACTGGAAAGGAATGTCACCTTGATGCACATCTTGTAGAACACGCTCTTGAAGATGTACCGCTGGATGATATTGAAGTGTTATTTGTGGAAAACGTTGGAAACCTTATCTGTCCGGCTGACTTCAACCTCGGAACACACGTCAGGTGCGTAATTATCAGTGTTACCGAAGGTGATGATACTGCTGAAAAACACCCTATGATATTCAAAACAGCAGATATGGCAATAGTTAACAAGGTTGACTTAGCAGATGCTGTAGGTGCAGATGCCGACAAGATGGTATGTGACATTAAAACAATCAACCCTGACATACCAGTAGTTAAATGTAGCCTTAAAACAGGTGAAGGCGTATCAGAAGTTATTGAACTGTTACGTGAATTTAATAAAAACAGAAAATAATCTCCACCCCTTTTTAATTTACCTTTTTTTGAGTGATTTGATATGAAAGTATGGATAGATATCGTTAATTCCCCACATGTAAGATTCTTCAATGGGATAATTAAGAAATTAGAAAAAGATGGACATGAAGTACTCATTACCGCAAGAGATTTCTCCAATATTCATGATTTGCTGGAAATATTTAATCTTGAGTATACATCCATCGGTGATCATGGAGTAACACTTGAAGAAAAATTGCTGTCAAGTACCAGTCGTGCTTATGAACTGTCCAAATTCATATCAAAAGAGAATATTGATGTAGCAATCTCCAAGCATTCAATTGAAATGCCAAGAGTGGCATTTGGACTGGCAATTCCAAACATATTCGTATTGGATAATGAACATGCAATAGCCGCAAATAAACTGACATTGCCTCTGACAAATAAGTTGATAATCCCTGAGATATTTGATGTTTGGAATACCATTAAATTCGGTATGGACCCTAACAACATAGTCAGATATAATGGTACCTGTGAAGTTACTCATCTGGAAGATTTCAAGTATAATGAAAACATACTTGAGGATTTAAATTTAAAATTAAAGAATGATAAAATCATATTGATGAGGCCGGAACCGTCACTTGCTTCATATCTTGATGCGGATTGTACAAAATCAGTATTAACACCAATTGTTGATGAGTTAAAAGATTTAGCAGATATATTAATCATTCCAAGGTTTAAAACACAGGGCGAAATATTTAAGGATATTGAAAATGTCCACATCATCAAAACACCTGTCGATACTTTCAGCCTTATGAAAAAAGCGGATCTGGTAATAGGTGCCGGCGGAACGATGAACCGGGAAGCAGCTCTTCTGGGTACTCCCGTCATATCATGTTATCCTGGAGCACAGCTATCTGTTGATACGTATTATATTGAAAGAGGATTGATGAACAGATCAACTACACTGGAAGATATAATTTCCATGTCAAAGGATTTGCTACTAAAACCTAAAGACAAGCATGTCCTAAAAACAGATAATCTAATAGATTTGATTGTGGATGAGATTTATAAAACATATTCTGAATCTAAAAAATAGTGGACTAGTCGGGAGTTGAACCCGAGGCCTCCGCCATGCCAAGGCGACACTCTACCAAGCTGAGCTACTAGCCCAATGAATTTATTTTGATAATAAACTACATATTATAATATAACGGTTATAATATTTATAGTTTTAATTTTTTTAATTTTAAACAGAAAATTCCAAAAAACATCCAATATAGAAATGACCACCATACCCCTTTTTTAGAAAAATTTTTCTTAAGCATAATATTAAAATCACAGAAATTTCAAATAACTATTAATAAAACAAAATATTAATATAAATATAGAAAATGGATTATAATATACATTAATCCAGTTAGCGATAATATGGAGGATAAATGAATACATGGCACTTATAGCTACAAATCATCTTGCTTTGATTTTAGAATTTGCTATACTTATTCATATAGGCGTATTGTTACTGCTTAACTTTGTTCCTTTGAGTTATAGTATAGTATTTTTATTATCAATTGTTATAGGTGGAGGAGTTACCTTAGCATTTGGTTTTGATGCATTATGTTTAGTATTACCATTTTTAAGCCACCATGAATTTACACACCCTTATGGTCCTATAGCGATACTGGGAGTGATAACCTCGTGGGCTACGATACCCATAATGCAGATGCAAGATGTTAAAACATCGAGCATAAGATTATTATTATATTTGATTACCGGTGGAATCACCATATTCGGTGCAATTGTACACCGTGACTTTTTAATTATGTGGGTTCTCGGATTAATTGCAGGATTTTTAATAATCAACAAGTTACATAATAAGAAGTCAATAGTATCCATAAGAACAATAGGATTATTAATCTTAGGAGTACTGGTATTATTTGGAGTATTAGAAGGTGTTTCGCAAATATTACATATGGAAATTATCAGTCCTCTTGCTAGAATTGATCGTATGAACTTAAATCAATTCGCTAGTCTAAAATTAGTTATAGACAATACTAATTTATGGGGTCATACTGCAAATTCAACATATTGGGGAAGTTCCGGTCTTGGAAATAGTGATGGTTACATTTCATTACCATTGACATACATTACCAGTTTAGGTCTTCCATTCCCATTATTCTATGGTATATTAGTAACTAAAAAGGATGTAATCGATTACTTCTTACCTGGTATTTTTGGTATCGGATACGACTTTGGATATATAGCATTAGCAATAGTCATCCTATGGATACTAGCTGTTATAATAATCGGATTAATTATCCTAAGAAAATATAAAGCAGAACGTGAACGGGGTAACAAGAAATATTATGGACGTGAGGCATTACTGACGGGTTCACTAGCGGCATTCATAGCCCAGACAATACTGGGAATGTTTATCATTACAAGAACAATAAATGGATCTGCAATGGTCACATACTTCCTCTTGAGTGCATTGATACTAGCCCATACAGTTACCACCAAACGTTAACTTAACCTCCAAATTTTTTTTATTTTAAAATTATTACTACTGATTTTCACATTAAAGACTAAATCAATATAAATTATTGATAGATGAGTAAGATTAACGATATTAGAGTATTAAACTGTCATTACCCCTTATTGTTTATAGAAATATGTCATGTATCGTTAAGTAATATGAAGCATTTCATAACAAAAAAAAGTTCCCATTCATGATTGACTTGAAAAATTTTTTAATGATTATCAACAAATAATTATTTAACGATAAAATTATAAACTTGATTTTTTATGGACTTGAAAAAAATGAATATTATAACAACTGTGGTTGGTAGTTATCCTACCCACACCCATGATGCCGAAACATTCAATGAAAAGTTATCCGATTCATTGGGACTGTTTGACCCGTATAAGCATGCCATGACAAATGCAGTGACCAATTTTGTCAATTGTGACATAGACATAATCTGTGATGGCCAAGTAAGGGAGGATATGGTCAAGATATTTGCCAGTAAAATTAACGGTTTCAAAATTGCTGATAACACCGCATATATCAAGGGAAAGATTACTCCTGCAGCTCGTGGAATATCTTCCAAAGATTTACAATTTGCATATAAAGTGGCCAAGTCATTAGATAACAGATTTCAGTTAAACGCATCATTGGATAGAATATATTCACACCAAGAACGTGGAATTAAGGGAATTATTACCGGCCCTACCACTATTGTCCATTCATCGATTATCGATAATTTCTATTCATCCAAAAAAAATGCAATAATTGACCTGGCCAAAGCCTTGAGTTATGAGGCAAAAGAACTTGAAAAAAGTGGTGCATGTGCCATACAGATTGATGAACCGTTCATATCAACGGGTGCAGAGGATATTGAAGTGTCAAAAAGGGCAGTCGAATACATAAGCAATAGAGTAAATATCCCAGTGATATTACATGTTTGTGGTGATTTGAATAACGTTTTAGAAGATCTCCTTAAGTTTGATGTTGATATTCTTGACTTTGAATTTTCAGGTATGCCCCAGAACATCAAGACACTCAAGAAAGTATGGCATCATGACTGCGATAAGCAAATAGGAATAGGTTGTCTGAATACCAAACAAGAATCCGTTGATGATGAAAAGGATGTTAGAAAAACCATCAGTGATGTATGTAAAATAATAGATAAAGACAATTTACTCATAGACCCGGATTGTGGTATGAGAATGTTGGATGAGAATATAGCTAAGGGCAAGTTAGAGGTTATTCAAAGTATTAGAAACGGGGGATTTTAGATATGGCAAAGTTTATTCGAACAAATTCAATAGCAAAGGCTTGGCTGACATGCGTCAAGAAGATAATGCTTGAAGGTCACGAGGTAACAGATGAAAGGGGAACTCTTACCAAGGAGTTGCAGAATGTAATGATAGAAATAACCGACCCTGATGACAATACAATACCTGAATGTTCACCATGGCATGATGATAGATTAGAGACGTACAAGGAGGAACTCCTTGATCCGGACAACAGTCAAGGATTTGTATATACATACGGCAACAGGCTTCGACAATATTTTGAAGTGGACCAGCTCGACAAATGTATTGAAAAGTTGAATAAATGTCGTGAATCACGTCGTGCCATTGCCATTACAATAGATCCCGTCCAGGATAATAGTGTGGATGAGATTCCTTGTCTTCAGGAAATCGCGTTTCTAATAAGGGATAACCAGTTGTATATGACGGACTTTTTCAGAAGCAACGATTGCGGCGGTGCAACATTCCCTAATCTATTCGGTATACGTGAAGTAGGTTATTACGTGGCCAAGAATACTGATACAAAGCTTGTTAACATGGTTCATCATGCAATGAGTCTTCACATATATGAGCATGACTGGGATAAAGCCAAGGAAATATTACAAAAATACTGATTTGACAAAGAAATACTATTAAAAAGTTAATTATTAAATATAAAAAAAGCTAAAAAGAGTAATAGATAAAAATTAAAGCTATAAATAACATTTAATAGAACGAATATAAATTATATTTTAATGGAGATTTATAATATGACAATAAGTATGAATGTAGCTGCTAAGAAAATAGCAGATAAAATGTTTGAAGATGCAAGTAGTTATAAACTGATTTCAACAACATTATCCAATGGTACACGACTTATAGATTGTGGAGTTAACGCAAAAGGAAGTATCAAAGGTGGAGAATTATTTACCAAGGTATGTCTTGGAGGCATAAGTGACGTCGGTATATCCATTCCAGGAGACTTAAGTGATATCATGGCAATGCCCGCAGTTAAGGTAAAAACTGATTTTCCGGCATTATCCACATTAGGTTCACAGAAAGCAGGGTGGAAAATAGACGTTGACGGATACTATGCAATAGCATCCGGTCCTGCACAGGCACATAAATTCATAAATAATCCAATATATGACATGACCGGCTATGTAGAAGAGTCTGATGTAGCAGTCATTACTTTAGAGTCAGACAAATTACCTGATGAAAAGGTAGCTGATTACATAGCAGAAGAATGCAACGTTAAAGCAGAAAACCTTACAATACTTGTAGCACCTACCTCATCCCTTGTAGGTTCCATACAAATCTCTGGTAGAGCACTTGAATGCGGAGTATACAAGATGTTTGAGGTAATGGAGTTTGATGTGACAAAAATCACATACGCTGCTGCAATTACTCCAATTACACCGGTAGATCCTGACAGCGTTAAGGCTATGGGAAAAACAAATGATGCAATCATATTCGGTGGAAGAGCATATTATTACATTGAACCTGATGAAGGTGAAAGTNNGAAGAATTAGCCGCAAACTTACCATCTTCCGCATCTGACAATTATGGAAAGAGCTTCCTAGAATTATTTGAAGAAGCAAATCATGACTTCTATAACATGCCTAAAGAGGTATTTGCACCGGCACAGGTAATAGTCAACGATATGGTAACAGGTCAGATGTATCATACAGGATTCATAGACCTTGAAAGACTTAAAAA
>MVJJ01000051.1 GCA_003266145.1 Methanosphaera sp. SHI613 | reverse complement strand
TATTCATTCATATCAACTTAAAATATAATTTATTTAAACATGTTTAATAATGAAATATGATAAAATTTGCAATAATTATTACAATTTTATATAGATAATAAAATAATGTTAAATTAGTTATTACACTAATTTTTAATATTCTTTTAAATCTGTTAAAGTATATTTCATTATGATATGTACTATGTAATTTAAAATTAATATATATTTTAGATAATAAAAATTTAAAAAGTGCTGTTTTTATCGGTGTATTTGTCTAAAGAATGCTTGGAATTATATCCAAGAATAACTAATGTTCATATTATATTATTTCAGGGGTATGCTACTTGTTTTTGCGTTGGATATTCTTATGAATTTATCAAATGTGGATTTTTTGAATTGATTTATGTCCATTTTTTTGGGAAGATTGTTGGTCTAATGCCTGTTGATATGGACTGTTATATGATTTAATAATAAATACAACATCATACAAATATATAATTATAATGTTTGATTTTTTGGTGAAGACTATCCTATTTTTATAAAAAAAAGTAAAAAGTTTGATTTAAATGAAGAAGTATAATAAAGTTGCAGTCGGTGGAACATTCGATAAGTTTCATAAGGGTCATGAAGCATTGATTTCTGCGGCCTTTGAATTATCAAGGAATGTATTGATAGGTGTTACTTCGGATGATTTTGCCGGTAACAAGAAGCATGATATAGAACCGTGTAGTGTAAGAGTCAACAGGCTAAAGAAACTCGTTGAAAAATTTGATGCTAATTATGAAATTAAGGAAATAAACGATGTTTACGGTACTGCAGATGTTGATTCTGAATTGGATGCTATTGTTGTCAGCCATGAAACCGAGAATACGGCTCTTGAAATCAATGATATCCGACGTAAAAATGGGTTGAATCTTTTGGATATCATTGTTATAGAGTGGGTTCTTGCAGCCGATGGTGTACCTATTTCATCAACTCGTATCCGAAAGGGTGAAATAGATAAGAAAGGTAATATATTATGAAATTTTTTTCCTTCATATATTGGTTATCATCATATTTCTAAGGTTTCTTATGACTATTTTCAGATGCAGAACTATATCATTCAAGGTGTCTGTTATGAAGTTTCCGCATATCAGTACTATTATCATCATGGAAGCCAGTATCAATATCAGCTCCACGCTTGTCTGAGCCTTATCGTCATCTATCATTTAAATCAATCCTCTTTTTTATGTCTTGTTTGTCAGGTTGTTTCTTATCTGTTCTGCATCATCCTTGGCACTGAATGTGCTTGACTGGCTGAAGTAGTTCTGGTATATCTGCAATGCTACAAGTGCTATTACAATCACTCCTCCAAACAGCAGTATGTATTCAGCTGCACCTTGGCCATGGGTGTCTTGAATGATGTTCATAAAATCACCTCCTGTATTACTATATTAACTTATTTGTATTACATTCTATAAAAGTATTACTATAATTCTTAATAAGTATTACATTTTTTACATTTAATAACCTTAAATAATATACTAATATTAATTATAAATGAGGTTTATTGTCATGAGGATATTGATAACATCATTCGGTGTAGGAATAGGTCATGCATCAAGGGATTTGGCACTTGCCAGACAACTTGAAAAGACAGGTCATGAAGTGATATTTGCAAGTTTCGGATCAGGATATAACTATCTGAAAATGAACAAACAGGAAACATATACCCTTCCTCTTATGAACTTCCAGGCAGATGAAGGTCAAATAAACATAAGAGACACGGTCAAGGAATCAAGGGACATACCATTCATATTCATCAAGACGATGTACAAGGAAGCAAAGATAATCCGTGAAATAAAGCCTGAGCTTATAATAGCCGACTCAACATACACCTCTCCCATAACGGCCAAATTTCTCAACATCCCCTGTTTTATCATAACAAATGACCTGACATTTGGCTTTTCAGACAGTACAGAATCAATGAGCATAAAATACTTCGAAAAAAGCATCAGAAAATTCATCAAGGAAATAACACGGGGATGCAAGAAGATACTTATACCAGACATACCGGGGAGTGTTGAAATTCCAATCAAAATAAAAGACAAAACAGAATATATAGGACCACTGCTGCATAAATCCCCCGATGAAATAGATACAAAAGAAAACCTCAGAAAACAGCATAACCTCAAAGAGGATGATGTGATAATACTCCTGACCGTAGGCGGAAGCGAATTTGGAGAAGTACTTATAAGAAACATCTGTGACATAGCAGATGACATAAACTGTGACAAAATCATAATATTCACGGGACTTGAAATAAAAACCGACGAATTCAACGTAGAAAGCAATGAAAAGATAATCATCAAGGAATTTGCACAATACCTTGTCGACTGGATGCAGCTATCAGATTTAACCATAGCACTGGCCGGACATACAACAAGCATGGAACTTGTATCCATCAAAAAGCCCAACATACTCATACCACTAAAGAATCACATAGAACAAAAACGTAACATAGAAAACATGAAAAAATATGAAATCACCCATACAACCGACATAAACGACAAGGAAAAACTGCTCATGACCATAAATGAGACCTTGAAAAATTTGGATTCAATCAAAATCAACGAAGAATACTTCAATGAGTTCATCCGATATGATGGAAAAACAAATGCGATAAAACAAATAGAAAGTCTATATAAATAAACAGACAAATATAAAAAATAACAAAACTAAATAGGAACTTGATAGAAATGAAAATAGAATATCTGGGACATTCAGCTTTTAACATAATCAGTGAGGAAGGACTAAAAATATTGATAGATCCATTCATAAGCAACAACCCAGCTTGTACCACGCCGGTTGAACTATTAAACCCTGACGTAATACTGATAACGCATGCTCACTCAGACCACTTCGGCGATGCATTGGAAATAGCAAACCAATCAGGAGCCACAATAATCTCAACACATGAAATAGCAACATTCGTACAAAAACAGGGATTTAATGCAATAGGAATGAACATCGGAGGAACCATTTCAATAAATGACCTTGTAGAAGTAAAGATGACCGATGCAAGACACACATCCGCCATAGACTTCATGGAAAACCTTGAAGTGGGAGGAGTGGCAACAGGATTTATCATAAAACTGGAAAGCGGAAAGAAAATATACCATGCAGGAGATACCGGACTCTTCGGTGACATGAAAACAGTAATAGGAGACATATACAAGCCGGATATTGCACTACTTCCTATAGGCGACAAGTTCACCATGGGAATAGAGGATGCAGCAATAGCAGCCGGATGGCTACAGTCAAGAATAGTCATACCAATGCACTACAATACATTCGAAGCGATAGAACAGGACGTAGACTACTTTGCAAAACTCGTTGAAGATGAAAGTATAGGTACGATAACCATAGCCTTACGTCCGGGCGAAGATTACTCAGAAGAAATCCAATAGATTTTCTTCAAACACCTTTTTTTTTAAAATTTCATATTTGTAACAATTTCTGTTTTTTTATCTATTTTTATAACGCTTTCAAATTCATGAAAAAGCATTAACCCGACGTCATTATTTGTAAATTCCTGTTTAAAACACCATTCTAATTTTAGAGTATGTATTTTATTTATTAGAAAATAGAAAACACCTTTTAACTAAATTATAACCTATGATATGGGAATTGAATGGATTAAAAATTACTTTTTTTTCATAACTTTTATATATAAGTTATTCACTATATACTCATATAAAAAAAATAATTATTAAATTGAGAGGAGATTTTTATGAGGACAGGAAATGCTCTAATATTGGTGACAGCTATGGTATTAATAGTATTTATCGGTATTGTTGTAGCTGAAGATTTTATGATGCCTCAAGAGTTAGAAGAGAAACAGACAGTTTCAAATAATAGTTCTAACGGTACTAATCATAGTGTTGATGTAAAACGGCACGTTCCACCTAGAGGTGTTATGCAAAAGGTATTGCTGGTTGTTTGGGATCCATTTGGCCATGCTCCTATAGAAGGTGGATTTAAAGTATATAATGGTGCATTATGGTATCCATACCCTGATGGTACCTGGATTCAGGTAGCATTTATTAATAATAATAAGCAAGTAACACATATTCAGGTATGGAATCAGAACATTGTTAATGAAATTAAAAATAATTATCAGACAGCTGATAATGTAACGGTAACCCTTGTGGAAGAACCTACAACATATGATATCAAGCAATCAGATAATATCAACGGCAACAATTCAAATAACGTTACTGATTCAAATGACAGTACTGCTTCAAATAATGCAGCCGGAGCAGAAAAAATCAATACTTCAATTAATTTGAATGACAGAAAGCTTTCAAACGATACAAACACTACCATAACTGGTACATTGGTTGATGAAAACGGTACTGCAATAGCCAATGCCGAAGTAACCATAACCGTTAATGGCCAAAGTTATACGCAAATGACTGATTCCAACGGTCAGTTTAGCTATGAATACAATACAGAATCTAGTGATTTAAGTATTGGATCAAATTCAATGCAGGTAAGTTATTCTGGTGATGAAACATACAATGGTGCATCCAAAACAGTAACACTTACCCTGGAAGCAGTTGAAGCTGTTGATGATACCGTAGAATCCAGTGGAACTCAACATTATACACATAGCTCTTCAAGTCACAGTAGTCAAAAAAGAGATAATTCCATGAATTCATATTCCTCAGAAGATGAGGAGTACACGACGGCTGTTGATAACAGCAGTTAATTAGAATGGATATGATGAATAAATAAATCATTTCTTCTTATTTTTTTTTAAAATCATATATGATTATTACTTTTTTTATAATGCTTTTGATTTAAACCAAAAATTCATTTCTATTTCTTATATGCTGATAAATCCAATTTTTCATGTGAATTGTGTTAATTGTCTAAACTCAACGTTTTATTCCAAGTTTAAAATTATCCTTCTGGTGGATATTTCTATTCTAAAATAGCATCATTAAGAAAAATGGATAAAAATCATGGAAATAATTAAACTGATACCACTAAACATGAATATTGAAGTAGTCATTTTTATCTTTTTATGATAATTTTTTTCTCAAGTCTCAAAAGCTATTTATCTAAACAATATTAAATAATATATTATGTCTACAATTAAAATAGGAGTATTTGGAAGTTGTCCTACAAGGGATATCTTCAACAGCTCAATAAATAAAAACTATAAGGATTACTTTACGATAAACTTAAGCTACGTAAACAATTCAATCATAAGCAACATGCAGGAACCCGTACCCTATGATAAGCAGTCTATAAAAATACTCCCGGACAATAAGGAAAATCAGTCATTCTCATCATTTATAGAAAAGGATCTTGATAAACTATTCTTTGACAGACTATCACGGGCAGATATAGACTACCTGTTAATAGATGCAGGTCTGGAAGTAAAATGGGGACTGGTGGAATTTGACAATCATATATTCTTCAACTATCCAAGATATGACAAGACCGAATTTTTCAACAACATAACAAACAAAAGATTCATCACAATACAAAATGATACCAACGAATACATGAAACTATTTAAGGAAAGCTACACAAAGTTTTTCGATAAGATGAACGATGAATATCCTGACATAACAGTCATATTAAATCCGGTACGGGAAGCATACAGGGTACTTAAAAGTGACGGAAGCATAGAAGAAAACACTGAATTCAAAAACAGGACAGACAACCATTACCTGCCGTTAATAGACTCATACATAGCAAAGAAGTTTGACGTGGAAATACTTGAATACAATAAGGACGTGCTTCTTGATGAAAATCACCAGTGGGGACTGGGACCAAAACACTACGTCGAAGACTACTACATTGATTATACAAGACAGATATGTGAAATAGACAGAAGAAACAAACTGCTTGCCGCTGATGAATATAACGAATTGAATAGGACTATACGAAAGGACAGGTTAAACAATCACATTCAAAAGGCAGAGTATGAACTTGAACTTATCGAAAAGGACAAATACGTAAAAGAAATCAAAAAACAATTAAACAGTATAAAGGATGACTACGACAAACAGGTAGAAGAAAATAAGCAGATAGAATCGGAAAAAGTCAATCTAACAGATAAACTAAACTCCGCAAACGATAAAATAAACCTGCTTGAAGAGGATGTGAAAGTAACCCAGCAATCAATAAACACAATCATGGCCGACGGATTAAACCCGGTAGAACTAAAAAGAATAAACAGAGAACAATCAGATGAACTAAAAGATTTAAAAGAAGAAAAGATGATACTGCTGTCATTACGGGATAAGCTTGTAGAAAACAATGAAGACCTAAAAGAGCGAAATCAAAAACTCAACAATACCATAGAAAGCATATACTCCTCAAATTCATGGAAATTAACATCATCCCTTAGAAATTTAAAAAGGAAAATTTAAATAATTATATATATTAATAAGAATATAATCTATATTAAGTATGAAAGATTTAGCAAGTTATATCCTATACATTTTAAGCAAAAAAAATTTTATCTTTTCATACTTAACGTTTATTTTTTAGCTATTTTTTAACAGATTACAATACACAGTTTCCCATTGACCTGTCATAACAGCTTTTTTTCATCGTTTAGCATATTTCTGATTATATTCACGTTCATCCATAAAGTCACATTTACCGCTCGGAAGGTTACGTACAATATCATCAACGCTAAAAAGCTTATCCTTATCGATTCTGCCAAGCACCTGCTTAGCCATACGCTCCTTCTTGGTAAAGCCCGGCTTTATGATAACATAATCATCACTCATCTTCCTGACTGCATCAACGGGTCCGGCCATGATACGCTTTGCTCCGTCATAATCAACGACACCAACACCTATCAGTACGGGAACGTTTCTGATGAAGTTTTTCCTTCCACGAATAACAAATGAACCTTTCTTAAGAAATTCCCCGGCCTCTGGCGTTTTTGATACCTGATCTAGAGTTACCCAGTATGAGTCATAGCTGCTAAATCCCTCACCCCAAGCACTGCTGTAACTTGAAGCAAAGCATGCGGCCTCATATAACGTTGAATCAGGAATCTCATCATCGTTGTTCTCATTCTGCACGATAGTAGACGGCGCTCCATGAATGTCACAGTGGAAGTAGACGTCATTGTTTTTGGAGTACTTCTTGACTACCTGTTCATTACTGTGAGCATCCCTTCCCCCGATAACCATATATCCATCGGTACTGATAAACCATCTGAGCTTTTCATACCATTTAAGCTCTTTTTTCTCACGTTTTCTATGAGTCTTAAGTTCACTCATAGCCACATCTTTCTTTTCTTCAAGCTTCTTAATCTGAGATTTGGTATTTTCAATAGCAATCTTTACCCCTTCAATCTTACGTTTTGCCTTTTTACCCTTATTGTAGTAGAACTGTTCACAACTTTCGGCAATTCCAAGATTGCTGTCGACACGTACCGTTTGACCGTCAAGCTTAAGTGTGATAACACCCATCTTATCAACAGATTCAATAAGTTCCAGTGCAGGGATATCTGATTCCTTCTTGGATTTTTTTATTATCTGGGATATTTCTTTCCAGGAGTAATTTTCTCTTGCCTTTGCTATGACATCAAGGATTTCCTGAACTTCACCATAATGGGCATATATCAGGTTTCCCTTCATCTGGGTATCATCTATGGTCTTATAAAATCCTTCCAGACTATCCTCCTGCATCTGAAGTCGTTTCTTGAACTTGTTTATCTTCTTGGTCCATGCTCCTTCCTCCTTATCTTTGATATCATTTACTATCTTTTTGGAGTAGAACTCATCGGCCGCCTTGTTGAATGATTCAAAGTCCTGTGAAGTAAAGCCGGAGTACTTGTTCAATGAAATCGGAACAAGGTCCTTATTTTTTGTCTTGCCGTCAACTTCCTCTGTTATTATCTGTGCTTTAGGATTGTTTTCTATTCTTTCAAACAGTTCATCCAAGGCCTTTTCAATCTGTGTTATCTCATCATCGGATAATGTGTTTGCCATTTTTTGCTTATCTATACTTGTATATGAGAGTATTTCCTCTGCATATAATCCGCCAAGACCGTTTGTTGCAAGGGTACGAACGACGTCCCTATCTGAATCAGTCATTATATTTCTGATTTCATCAAATGACGTGTTTGTAATGTCTATCTTTGATGGAGGATACTTGTATTCTTCATGGCTGGTAATCTTACGGTCATGCCATTTTTCATGTTTTAAAGGTGATATTATGTTATTGTCCTTATCAAGCAGTATGACGTTACCCTTGTTGAACAGTTCAACGATTAATGTGAATTTCTCCATTTTTTCAACTGTTATTTCAACGATTCTGTCAAATTGGTACTGCTTAATGGATGTTATTATTCCACCGCTAAGGTGTTTTCTAAGAAGCATAGGAAAATGTGGTGGTATCGTAGGATTAGGTAATGGGTACTCTGTGAGGTGTATTCTTGCACCTGCCTGGATAACAAGATCTTTTCTTCCCTCACCCGCCTTTCTAAGCTTGATAAGTATTGTATCATATGATGGCTGGTAGGCCTTTTCCACCTTGACGTTCAATATCTCATCATTCAGCTCTTTTACAATCCTATGAATATCTACATTTGACATTGATTTAATAATAACACCCTCTAAAATAATTTTTTTATTATAATATTATTATTTTTGGTTGAACTTCGTTAATTAATTTTCTTTTATGGTTATTATGTTATATATGTAATTGTAAGTGTCTTGGCTATGATGCAAACTTAGTATATTTTAAGTGTTCCTAACTTTTTATTAGGCTTAACTAAGAATATTCTTTAGTTATACATAAAAACAGATAAGTATATATCATATCATGTGATAGTAATATGTACATGAACATCTATGATTGAATTATGGTCATAGACGGCTTGGGAGGTGGTAATATGAAAAATTATCATAACGAAGTAAAGAAGGTCCTGATGGTGGTATTGACATTAAACATCATAATGGCCTCAATAAAGATAACCTTCGGATATTACTCTGGAATATTAACCATAAGTGCCGACGGCTATGATTCACTGCTTGATTCTGTGGCAAACATCATAGCGGTCACAGCTATATACATATCAAGCAGGCCAAAAAGCAAAAATCATCCATACGGTTATACCAAGATTGAAAACTTCGCATCAATAATCATAGGATTCCTGCTGCTTTTGGTAAGCTATGAGATATTCACACAGGCGATAGATAAGTTTTTACATCCACAGACAATAGAGGTAGGCTATGCGGCATTTGCCATAATGATAATGACGCTTGTCATGAAGATGATAATAGCACACTACGAAAAAAGCATGGGACAAAAACATAAAAGCGACCTGCTGATAGCTGATGCCGGCCATACACGAAGTGATGTGTGGGTAACGGCCATAGTCCTAATCGGATTGGTACTGATGCAATTTGATTTGACATTTATAGACCCGTTAATATCAATAGTTATCATGCTGATAATAATCAAGACTGCCATCGACATATTCCGGCTTAACTTCGGCGTTCTTCTTGACTCAAGCAGGATAGAATGTGATGAAATAATAGAATTGATATGTGATGTGGATAATGTAGTAGACATTCATAACGTAAGAACAAGGGGAACAACATCCGACGTCTACGTGGATATGCACTTGGTTGTCTGTGATGATTTATCAATAAAACAGGCCCATCAAACAGCCCATATATGTGAAGAAAGAATACTAAACGCCCTTGATGAGGTTACCGAGGTATTGATACACATAGAAAGCGAAGACGGATTGCATGATGCCGTAACGTTTTGACAATTTCCCCCTCATATTATTTTTTTTGAAAATATTTTATTTAAATCCATGATATATATAATATATAAAACACTAGTGAGTTGATTATTATGACAAATATATTAGATAATGATATATGTGACAAGTTATGTGCTGCCGCCAAAAATAAGGCAGATGAGATGGGAATAAACATAAGCTTTGCCATATGTGATGAGAAGGGGCTGATTGTACTATTCAGAAGATTTGACGGGGCACCTGTATTTAGCAATGTACTCGTACCTAAAAAGGCATATACCTCAGCTGTAATGTTTATGCCGACAGAAAAACTGGCCATGCTATGTAAAGATGGTGGACCGTTGATGGGAATTCAGAACAACGATTCCAAGATAACCTTGGTATCAGGTGGACATCCATTGTTTATTGACGGCAAATGTGTAGGCGGCATAGGAGTCGGCGGTGGAAGAGGCAATGAGGACCCCATCATAGCAGAACACGTAGTGTCAATATTCAATGAACTGATAAAATAATCTTTAATAAAAAAAGGGGGAAGGTTAGGAGGATTTGTTTTTCAAACGATTTTTTAGGGCTATAACAGATAGAATGATGGAAATAACGCTAAGAATGCTGATTATTATCAGGGTCGTCTGATTACTCAACACCAGCAGATGATAATTTGACGGCGTAATTTCCACGTTTCCCATGATAAAGGCAAAGGTAACTGTCAATATCCCCAAACTGAATGCCTGGCCCAGATTTCTAACTGTTGCAACGGACGCAGACGCTGTTGGAATATCCTTCTTGTTATCAACCGAGCTGAGTATGATATTGTTGTTCGGCGTTGAGAAGAATCCATGGCCTATTCCCTGGATAATCATCGCGATAACAATAACATATATAGGCGTTGTATAACTAATCTGTGACAGTAACGCTATGGCAATGGTTATAAGAGTAATTCCCAGTAGCTGAAGCAATTCAGGGTATATTCTATCCGATAATTTTCCCGCCTGTGCGGCGATAAGAAGCATCATCACCGGCGTTGATATGAGTATCAATCCGGATGTCTGTGCATCAAGGCCGAGAATATACTGGAAATGATAATTCAGGACGTAGCTTACGACATAAGTTGAAAGATAAGCTATCATTGCCACGATATTGCTTGTAGTGTAGTTTATGTTCTTGAATAATCTCATCTCATATACAGGATTTTCATGTTTAAGCTCATATCTGACGAATATCATAAGAAGTACAAGTGATATTGCAAGTAATACGATACCTGTCGTGGTGTTTAATATTGAAAAAGCGTATAACAATAATCCGACGGCAATGACGTAGATGAGTGAGCCGACCTTGTCAAGATCTTCTTTTTCCATAATCCATTCCTTGTCTATCTTCGTAAGCAGGAAGTATGATATCAATGCCATAATTACAGTTATCAGAAAAACGACTCTCCATGATAGGTTATGAACAAGGATACCACTTATTGTTGGTGAGATTGTTATTCCAAGATATACTCCTGTCACATTAATTCCAAGTGCATGTCCACGGTTTTGTATTGGTATTTCTGCTGTAATCATGGATACGTTAGTAACAAATGTCATAGTTGCACCTATCGCCTGTATGATTCGGCCGGTCAGCATGAGATATATGTTGAAGGATAATGCTGATATCAGTGAACCAAGAGAAAAAATCAGGAGGCCTAACTTGAAGGATCGTTTCAAGCCATATTTACCGCATATCTTTGCCAATGGAACTCCTGCTACGGAAAGAACCAACAGGTAAATGTATACAATCCAGTTTTCAAGGATGTTGCTTATATGAAAATAGGATGCCAGTGTCGGTAAGATAACGGATAGTCCATTGGATGCATATGCCATTGTAAATGAACCTATGGCTGCAGTCAATATGATGTATGCGTATTTTCTATTTTCATTCATGTATTATTGTATCTTCTTTTTCATATTTTAGCCTAACTGTTTTTATAA
This sequence comes from Methanosphaera sp. SHI613, assembly GCA_003266145.1. Lineage (GTDB taxonomy): Archaea > Methanobacteriota > Methanobacteria > Methanobacteriales > Methanobacteriaceae > Methanosphaera. The sequence continues at coordinate 14,307 of MVJJ01000051.1, read as the reverse complement.
TCTGCATTGTATATTATCTTTTTTCCATTTTGTTGTTGTATTTTATGGCTTTGTATGGTAATTTTTAGCCATATCTAAATTCATGGATATTTTTAGGCATGCTTAACTTTTTATTTCATTCCTGTCACATTAAACTTTCATGATTTGAACTTTAGGTATACATAAATTGGTATTACTTGAAATCATGATTAAAGATTTAGTTATACGTAAAAAAAGTTATTTATATACTGTTTTAATATTATAATAATAATTATATCATTAATGTTATGATTTTTCATATAACGTAAGGGTGATAATATGGCTAATTATCATGGAGAAGTAAAAAAGGTTATAATGATAGTATTGGTTCTTAACATTATAATGGCATCGCTTAAGGTAAGTTATGGATTGTACTCGGGAATATTAAGCATATGCGCCGATGGATATGAATCCCTTCTTGATTCGGTAGCTAATATTGTGGCATATATAGCCGTATCCTTATCGGGCAGACCCGAAGATAAGGGTCATCCATATGGTTATGACAAGATAGAAACCTTCGCATCAATACTAATAGGCATATCCCTGATACTGGTCAGCTATGAGATAATAAATCAGGCATTCGACAAGTTCCTTCATCCACAGACACTGGAAGTCTCATCAATAGGTTTTGTCATAATGATAGGAACACTACTTATCAACATAGCATTGTCATTTTATGAAAAGAAGAAGGGTCAAGAACTTAAAAGCGACCTTTTAATAGCAGACAGCGACCATACAAAAAGTGACGTTATGGTAACAAGCATAGTAATCTTCGGATTGATACTCGTACGATTGAACCTATCGATAATAGATCCGATAATATCCATAATCATAGCGCTCATAATCATAAAAACTGGAATAGAAATACTCAAAAACAACTTCAACATACTGCTTGATGCCAACGTAATACCAACAGCTAACATATATAATATAGTATACAAGATAGACGGGGTACGAAATATCCATAATGTGAGAACAAGGGGAACAACATCAAACGTCTACGTGGATATGCACATGGTAGTAGACTCTGATTTATCGATGAAGGAAGCATATGAAATATCCGAACAATGCAAGAAAAGTCTCATAGACTCCTATGATGAAATAAAGGATGTTCTCATTCACCTTGAAAGTGAAGAAGGATTATATGACGCTAAGGAATTATAATCCCCTATTTTTACCATTTTTTTTAAGTTATTTTATCCCGCTTTATCTGCATATATATTTCATCTTTGACATGATGCATCCATTGAAATTCTTAACTCTCCACTATTTTCATTAACCGTCAAATAAATATTTTTCATTAGTTTTAAATTCTTTAAAAAACATAAATTTCATTAATAATAATCCATGGGATTACTCAATTATCTTTCATAGCTATTTAATATATATTATAAGAAATACATCAAGGTGATTTTTATTAGTACTATAGAACGCAATATTCTAATTTCTTATCTAAATGATTTCGAGAAAATGACTGATGAGGAAAACATCGATGAGTTTTCAGAAATCATACTATCCCTATATGATAAGAAAAACAATACCGCTAACACGTTGGAAAACCTAAAAGGCTCAAACGACAAGCTGGAATCATACCTCCGAGACTTCAGGGATAACCTGAACACACGATTCAACCATACACAAAAGTTACTTGAAAATTACAATCAAGTGCTTGATGACAACAAAAGATTAAACAACATAAACGACAACCTCAAAAAGTCAAACGAAAGCCTTGATGACAAACTAAAAAAGATGGAAGAAGACACGGCTAATAATCAGATTAACACCCTAAAGAGGGATGTGGAATACTATGAAAGAATACTTGCTAAATTAACCCTTATAATAAATTCCCTTGAAGATGAAAGCTACAGCCTAAGTGAATCATTGAATATCGATACGATACAGTCAAGTCCCTACTACAGGTTGATAGAAAGTTCCGGACAATTCGACCGCGGATACTACAACGACAAATATCTTGATGATGAAAGCATCGATGAAATAGCTCATTTTCTCCAGGTAGGCTCATCGCTGGACTATAATCCCAACATGGAATTCAACACCAAATGGTACAGGACACAATACCTTGACGATGACAAATCCATAAATCCATTCGTCGAATACCTAAGCATGGGCATGAAAAATGGCAACATGCCAACGGATTACTCACAGCCGGAAAACGTCTCTATAAGTGACTCACAGGAATACCACATAATTGATGAATCAGGATACTTCGATAGCAGCTACTACAGAAAAAACTATGAAATTGATGCTAAAGGGGATGCTCTAGCCCATTATATGACAAAAGGATACCGAAGAGGCAACATGCCATCAAGGGATTTTGACCTTGAATGGTACGAGGATACCTACTCCTACCATGAATCAAGTCCACTTTTTGATTACGTATTAAACAGCAACAAACGCCTGAACAAAAAAGCAGAAAACATATACACAGAATATGAGGAATATGACATAACGGACTCTCAACTCTATCACATACTTGATGAGGGAAACCTACTTGACGTATCATGGTACTTCACACAGTACAACTCATACCAGGATGACCTGGTGGCAGATTATGTTCAAAACAAAAATCGTTACATAAGCCAATTACACAAGGACTACATCCAGGAAAATCCAACAAGCGACGTATACCATTACATCATCGAAAAACTCGTAAACGAAAATCAAATCGAGGATTACTCAAAAAAATTGGAGATAGACATTAAAGACAGCATAGAATACACCATACTCTCAGAGGATGATTTGTTTGATGAAAAATACTACCTCGATAAAAACGGGGACGTAAAAAGAAACACACTGGATCCGGTATATCACTACATGACATACGGCATAAACGAGAAAAGAAATCCAAGCAAAGACTTCAACACGGAACAATACTACAAAAAATATCCTTACATAAAAAATAAACGTAACCCACTGGTAGAATACATCTACAACAACAAAAACGACCTATATGATGACGTTGAAGAAGTATCAATACAGGATAGTCAGGAATATGCCATATTGGATGACGCAAGACACTTCGATAAAATACACTACATGACAGAATATGAAGTGGACTGTGAGGATTCACTCAGTGAATTCATGACGAACGGATTCAATCAGGGAAGAAATCCTACAACAGACATTCAGATTGACGCTCTTGATTTAGATTCCATTACAGATTACGTCGAATACATAATCAGTCTATACAGGGATGAAGAAGAAAAAGACAAAAAGCATACCGATGAATACCTTAACGATTACAAGCTTTTAAAAGAAAGCATATACTTCGATGAGAACTACTACATAAAGCACAACCCCAACATAGACGAAGGAATCGATGCAATAGACTATTACCTCTCACATGAGGAGTATTATCCAACAAGCAGGTATATCGACGTAAAAAGCTACATCGACAACAACCCGGATTTGAAACATGCAGGAATCGACCCGCTCATACACTTCATCAGATATGGAGTAAACGAGGGAAGAACATATAAAAGGCCAAAACTATCCCCGGCACAGTTCAATGAATATCCACAATTATATGAACTATATGATATAATATATGAATCAAACCTGTTCGACGAGTCATACTATATGAAACAAAATCCGGGTCTTCTCGAATCCAATGAGGACTCAATAATCCACTACCTAAGAAATGGCGTGGACATGGACTTAAATCCATCAGCGATATTTTCAACAAAAAGATACCTTAAATACAATCCTGACATCAAGAAAACGGGATTCAATCCATTATATCATTATCTAAAAAGTGGATTAAACGAGAAAAGGTTCATGTTTCTGCCGGAGGAGTACTACCCTAACAATATACTCGAACAAAATGACTTTGACACGACAAACAAGATACTAAACAAGCTACAAGAAGCAACGACAATAATACTGCCCGTAGGGGATGACGTTGAAAACTTCAGGATAACAATTCAAAGTATACTTGAGAATACGAAGTGTCATTACAGGCTAATTCTTTTAAAAACACGTCCTGAGAATGAAGATAAAACGGGGGACAGTACTGATGATATTAACAATCTAGCCGATGAATTAGAACGCCTATCGGAGATTGAATTTATCGAAGTAGTGGATGCAAATGATGATTATGATAAAACATTATGTGAATGCATACATGATTCAGAATCCGACGTTGTACTTCTTGATAAAAACACTATTCTCACGCCACACTGGCTTGTAAAATTAACAACAGCCGCATACACCAATAGACAAGCAGCATGTGTATCAGCCATGACAAACAGTACTGACTTGTTAACCGAATCAAATAGGAATAAACTAAAAGTCCTCTATGATGAAGAAAGAAACAACATAGAAAACCTAAATGACAAGTCAAGACAATTACAGCAAACACTAAACAACCTATACATAAAAAGAAAGACTGCAGAAAAACACTGCACATACATAAAAAGACAAGCACTGGATACTATCGATTATGGAAAAATAAATGATGACATTACAGGAAAGCTTTTCGACCAGTTATACGAGAACGGATATATAGCAATAACAGACCCTTCCACATTCGTATATACACGTGACACGTCTGTTAACCAATTCGATACTAACAAGTACAATGACGTAAGCCTGTCCCGACTAAACAAGGCCCTTGATGAAGTCACATTTGACAATAAACGATACGAACGCATACTATGCTTTACACAGATGCAGGACAGTAAACCTGTAATTGATGATGATATACATAAAATATCAAACAAGTATCAGACCTATATCCTCGCAGTGGATGATGACAAGATATACCTATTCAGGTATTCAAACTCCAACTTTGCACTCATAGACAATATAAAGACTGATTACTCATATGATATGAACTTCTTCTACAAGGTATACATCAACATACTAATCAACCTAAAGGTAGACCTGATATATACCAAAACACATAAACGATTATTCCATCCTACAAACAGGAAATTCACGTCAATACTTGAGTTTAACCATCACTTTGAAGTTGAAGAGATCCATGAAAGCATACAATATAACAAGTCATTCAGGTCTGATGTGGAAAAACTCTTCAAAACACATTACGAGTATGATGAAATAGTCGACAGAAATGTCAACCTATTGGACTTTAAGGACAGGAAGGTAGCTGTATATACTGCGGTAACAGGTAGCTATGATGAGCCGGTAATACCTACTTACGTGCATGACGAGTTTGACTACATATGCTTTACAGATAACCCTGAACTCAAATCAGACTTCTGGGACATCAGACTGATGGAAGAATCCTCACTTGACAATATAAGAAAGGTACGAAGCTATAAGATACTTGCCCATAAGTACCTGTCAGATTATGATTACTCACTATGGATAGATACGAACATAGAACTTACAGACAGCATAATAGACTATGTACACAAGTACTCAAGAAACAACAAGCTCTTATGCATAAAGCATATCGAAAGGGACTGCATCTATGATGAGGCACACACATGCATATCATCCGCCAAGGATACTGATATAGATGTAATAAACAATCAGATGCAGAAATATGAAGAGGAGGGATATCCACACCACAATGGACTGATAAGCTCTGGGGTACTTTTCAGAAATCATAACGACCCTGAGGTAATTAAGCTAATGGAGGACTGGTTTGGTCAATTGCTAAGCGGCAGCTATCGTGACCAGTTAAGCTTCAACTACGTCTGCTGGAAAAATAACTTCACCTATGACTCTGCCGATTTATTCATCATAAAGAATTCATACATGCAACTGCATGATCATATGTCCAAGGGATACGTGCTAAGAAACATTGACATAGACTACAACAAGGACTATGACCTGAAATATGTGGATGATGACGTGGAAAATATACTAAACGCATTCAAGAAGGTATCCGTCATAATAGCAATAGATAACCTTGATTCAAGAACATTCAACACTATAGACAAAGTTATCGCATACACACAGATAGAATATGATCTGCTTGTTGTAGTGGATAATGACGATGACTATGATACGTTAACCGACAGATACTCATCAAATGATAACGTTCATATCATCAAGTCTGATAGCTCAGGTAAGATATCCAAGATAAACGTTGCAATAAACCATTCATCAAACGATATAATGATATTGGATGAACATTCCCTCGTCAGTCCGAAATACATGCACAAACTAGTAATCAAGGCATACTCACAGGAGATGATTGCATCAGTAAGTCCGATAACAAATTATGACCTGTGTAACCAGGATGGATACGATTCATCTCTTGAATTAGGCACTGATTCATTAATTTCTGATGCAAGGGCAATCGAACAGAAGGCACGCGATGCCACTATAATAACACCGCTTATCAAAGCCGAGTGTGCATATATCAAGAAGGATGCAATATACGCGTCAGGATTCTTCGACGTGGAATATGACACGTGGGAATATGCGCTGATGGACTACTCCTTAAGGCTTCTTAAGAAGGGATGGCATAACACGATAGCACCATCAGTCTACATACGCAACGATGATGCTATAAGATATGGCTACAATCTGCTAAGCAATGACAACATAACCATGGATGATGACGCGTCCACAAATGATGATATTGATTACGCACATGATAAAAAAGTACTTCTTACAAGATACTATGAATATAAGAACAGCATCAATGAATTTGAACAATCAATAGACTACAATGACATAAAAAGAATATTAAGATATGCATTAGATGACAACAAATCCAAGAAAAGAATACTCTACGTTCTACATGACGGTGTGGGAGGAACTCTCCACACAAACCTGGAGCTCATGAAAAACGTAAATCCACACATGGAATCATACCTTCTGGTAACATCAACAACAAAGGTGGAGCTATATAAATACAATCCACAAACCGGTATAACAGACACCAACCCCGACATGGAATTCAAAAACAACCTGGACCTCTTAAGAACATGGAAGCTACACTCCAAGTACACCCTTCTTAACACGTCAAACAATGAATTGAAAAAGATCTACTTCAACATACTCTCATATCTAAACGTCGACATAATCCACATAAGACACCTGATAATGTCAACCTTTGATCTGCCAAAGCTTGCAGATACGCTGGGCATACCCGTAATACTGTCATTCCATGACTTCTACTATATATGTCCATCACACAACCTGGTAGATGACAACAGAAACTACTGTGGAGGAATATGTCCACCATTATATGATGACAACACCCTCGGAGGACAATGCAACATAATCGGAGAGTTAAACATACCACAGGCAAGAAGCATAGTCCACTGGTGGAAAGATGAGGTAAGTGACATGTTTAAAAACGTCAACGCATTCATCACAACATCAAAGTCGGCATATGATTTATACACAAGCCACTACCCACAACTCGAGGAGGAGGACTTCCGCATAATAGAACATGGAAGAGACCTGAAAACGCCGGACTCAATCAAATACGTAACACCGATAGACAGTAAAAAGAAGATAAAAATACTCTTTCCGGGACATATCGGCTACACCAAGGGATATGAACTAATCAAGAAAATAAAGGAATACGATGTTGATGACAAACTGGAATTCCATTACATGGGAAGCATCGGAGGACACACAGACCTTGAAGAGATAGGTATAAATCATGGAATATATAAAAGAAGTGAATTTGAAGACATAGTACATGACATAAAGCCACACTTCATAGGAATATTCTCGATATGGCCGGAAACGTACTGTCATACATTAACCGAAGGATGGGCATCGGGAATACCAATACTGGCGGTTGATATGGGAGCCGTAGGAGAAAGAATACGAAACAACGGTGGCGGATTCCTGATACCAAACAATCCGAAAGAGGCATATGAAAAGATAATAAAAATATCACACAACAGAAGAGCATACATGAAAAAGGCGAGAAAAATAACAGAAATAACGTTTAAAACAACCAAACAGATGGGTTGTGACTACATGAACGTCTACAATGATTATATAAACTATTAGGTAAGGGGGTGTTATTATTATAAAAAACGATAAGGTAAGCTTAAATACTTATTTAAACAATCTAAGAGATAAGTTGGATGAATTATCAGCAGAATATGATGAGCAAGTATTCGATAACTTGGAAGAACTGATAAACACGTTAACAGATGACATATCAAGAAACAATAAATCCATCAACTCATTAAACAGGATAAACAAACAACTAAACACCATAAAGGATGACTTAACCCGGAAGGAAGATGAACTTATCCATCAGACAAGCCAACTGGAAGGACTATATGATGCTTCATTAAAAAGAAATCAGAAGTTGAACACAGATAATCACATAGCAAACGCCTTAAATGATAATTTAAACAGAAAATTATCCGCAAAAATTGACCAAAACGCAAAAGAGGGTGATGAGTTATATGATTTAATCGTTAAAAAACAGCGACTGATTGAAGTATTAAGCAATCTAAGAATCATCAAAAACATAATAAACACCAACATAACCTATGATGACTCAATAAACCTCGACAGTGATATAAAGTTAAGTCCCGCCTACAATCTAATCAAGCAATCTGATCTGTTTGACGAAAAATACTACAAAGACAGATACCTTGATGATGATGAAGCCGATTCAATAACACATTACCTGCTTGTAGGGGCAACGCTCGGATATAATCCATCAGAAAAATTCAACACCAACTGGTACAGGCAAAGATACCTCCTAAACAAGAATGTAAATCCATTATTCGACTACCTATTAAACGGTGCAGACGATGAATATTTAACACTGCCTCCACATGAAAGACTTGGATTGTCAATAACAAACACCATAGAATACCGCTTATTGGATGAATCCGGATTATTCGACAGAAACTACTACAGAAAAACCTACCAAGTGGAAGGTGACGGACTTTCCCATTATATGATGACAGGATACCATATGGGATATAATCCATCAGAAGACTTCGACGCCGCATACTACACGGACAAGTATGATATCGGTGATGAAAATCCATTATTGCACTATATATTCAATCCAACCGATGACAGGTTAAACTCCAATTACCTCTACGATAAAAACACGCTTCCTGATATGATAGACAGCTACCCGTACAGGCATATCAAGGAATATGACCTTCTTGATGATGAAAAATACAACAAGTACCAGGATAAGGGATTCTATGATGATGAAATCCTAAACTACATTGAATTGGGAATAGCTAACGACTACCGGTTAAATGAAGACTTCAAGGCCGATGAATACAAGTCAGTACATGAAGAGTTTGACGATGCATTATCCAACTACATATATGACGTGGCATATAACGAGTACAAGTACTCAAAGAAGGACTATGACAAGCCGGTTGAATCTGATATAACCGATTGCAGGGAATATAACATAATCCTTGAAGAAGGACTATTCGATGATGAATACTACAGAAAACACTACAAGGTCACATCCGATAATCTACTGGAGCATTACATAAGCATAGGTGACAGTCTTGGATATAATCCATCAGAAATGTTCAACACTGAGGAATATAAACGCAGACACTCACTGACTAATGTCAACGCATTGTATCATTACATATTAAGCTTTAAGGAAGACCCTCTGCTTGAGACAGAACTGACTGATGATGTTACACAGTCACAGGAATACACGCTGATAAAAGAGTCAGGACTATTTGACGAGAATTACTATAAGGATAAGTATGCCGACGAGTTGGTTGAATATGATGATCTTATAATCCACTATATAAACAATTCACACCGATGCAATCCAAACGCTGAATTTGAAACGGCAAAGTATATCCATGACAATGGACATCTTGAAAAATCCCTGGAAAACCCACTTGTTGACTACATACTAAGAAACGAAATCATAACAAAGCCGAAAACAGATGAAGAAAACACAGAGTCAATCGATGAAGAATACCTTAAGGACTATGCAATACTCTCGGATTCAAGATACTTCGACATAAACTACTACATAGAACATAACCCGAACCTATCCTATGAGGATGATGCAATAGACTACTACATAAGAAAGGGAAGATATGAGGACTATCCAACAAGCAAATACTTCGACAAGAAGGAATACTACAGGTTAAACCTTGACTTGAAAACCTACGGCATAGACCCCGTCATTCACTTTACACAGAGCGGATACAAGGAAAGAAGGCCATTCAAGAGGACAAGGCTGGAACTATCAGACCTGGCACTATTTGACTCCAGGATAATGGAGTATTACAATGTAATCTATGACTCAGACTACTTCGACGAATACTACTACATGGAAAACAACCCAGAAGTCGAAGCCCTTGATATCGACCCGATAATACACTACATCCTGGTAGGAGCAGACAACGGAAAAAATCCATCAGAATACTTCTCAACAAATGAATATCTAAGGGTATATGGGGATGTTAAAAACAATGGTATTAATCCATTATATCACTACCTCCACAATGGAGTAAATGAGGGCAGATTCTGCTTCATACCTAAAGAGCAGTACACTAAAAACTATGAGTCAAGATATGACATTCTATCATCAAAGAAAATATTCAACGTGCTGCATAATAAGATATCCATAATAATTCCAATATATAATGCATATGATGAGACCAGATTATGTATCAAGAGCGTACTTGAAAACACATCCATCGACTATGAACTGATACTCATAAACGATGCAAGTACCGATGAAAGAATAGGAAAACTCCTGGATAGCTTGGAGGCTATACCATTTGTTCACATCATACACAACAACGTCAACCAGGGATTTGTAAAAAACGTCAACATGGGAATGAAGTTATCATCCAATGACGTGGTACTCCTAAATAGTGATACGAAGGTAACACCAAGGTGGCTATCAAAGCTAGTGGTAAGTGCCTACTCGGATGATAAGATAGCAACAGTCACCCCAATAAGTAACTCCTCCGATTTATCTGTAGAAGAGTTAGGACTTGATGACAATCAGGAAGTATTGAATAACTACTCATACCAGGTAGATAAGCTATCGGATAATGGGGGTCTTTATGCTCCGACGGGAAACGGATTCTGCCTATACATAAAACGGAATGTAATCAATGATATAGGATACTTTGATGAAGCCTTTGGAATGGGATACGGTGAAGAAACGGACTTCACATCACGGGCCGTTAAAAATGGCTATAAAAACCTGAGAGAACCCTCCGTATTCATATACCACAGAAGACACGCCTCATTCAAAAAGGAAAATACAAGCAAGCTCAAGGCAAAAAACAAGAAAATCATACTAGAACGATACCCTGACGTCTTTGACAGTTGGGACAAGTTTGCCTCATCAATAGAAGTACAGAAAACCCTCGACAATATAAGAAACAACATAAAGAAAGGAAAAAACACACAGAGAATACTATGCATAACCGAGTTGATAGATGATGAGGCGGACATTGATAACCTAATGCTGCTAAGACTATCCAGAAACTATGACACATACGTACTTGCAGTAGGAGATGACACACTACGACTCTTTAAGTACACCCCACAGATGAGTCCAGTATTTGACCAGTGGGAATATGACTTCTCATATGACAGCGACAAATACTTCCAAATATACTTCAACATACTAGTAAACCTTAAAATCGACTTGATATACCTTAAGAATGCACACAGACTATATCACTCATCAAATAGCGACATACTAATATACAATAAGATAATGAAATACCTTGAAATAGGACAGATAACAGAGTCAACCCATAACATTGACACGATAATACCTGCATGTGACAAACTCTTGAATCCCGTCGACTCATTTGATAACCTGATAAGAAGATACTCATCAAACATAGACTTCAACGACAAAAAGATAGCAGTATACACGGCAGTAACCGGTACCTATGATGAACCATTGATACCACAGGAAAGAATAGATGGATTCGACTACATATGCTTTACCGACAATCCCTTCCTGAAATCCGACTTCTGGGACATACGTCCAATAGAAGATGCCGGTTTAAACCCGACACAAACGGCAAGAATGTATAAGATACTCGCCCATAAGTACCTATCGGATTATGACTACTCCCTATGGATAGATACCAACATCGAAATAATAGGAGATATACGAGATTATATAAACAAGTACTCAGTTGAAAACAAGCTTCTAGCATTTAAGCATCCACAAAGAGACTGCATATACCAGGAGGCCGATGAATGTATAAGACTCTCCAAGGACTCGATGGATAACATAATGCCACAGATAAACAGGTACAGGGATGAAGGATACCCAGAACACAATGGACTCATAAGCTCTGGAATACTATTCAGAAACCACAACGACCCTGAAGTCATAAAGATAATGGAAGACTGGTTTGATGAGATAGTAAACGGTAGCTTCCGTGACCAGCTAAGCTTCAACTATGCATGCTGGAAAAACAACTTCAAATATGATGAAAGCAGCCTATACATATTCAAGAACGAATACTTCCAGATACATGAACACCTAAACAAGGGATACTTCATGCGGAAGATAAAAACACCATACAACTCATGGTATCACTTAAAATATGATAATGAAGATGTAGAAAGAATATGTGAAGCATTCAGCCGTAAAACGACAGTGGCAATACCAATATACAATGCATATGATGAAACCAAGAAGTGTATAGAAAGCGTACTGGAAAATACCACGATAGACTATGAACTGCTCTTAATAAATGACGCATCACCTGATGAAAGAATATACGAAATGCTCGAATCATACAGGGGCCATCCGAATATAACCATAGTACACAACAAGAAAAATCAGGGATTCGTCAAGAACGTAAACAGGACATTCATGATGTCATCAAACGACGTGGTACTGTTAAACAGTGACACCATAGTAACCCCAAAGTGGCTGCAAAGACTAAAATACAAGGCATACACCAACGACAAGATAGCAACTGTAACTGCCGTCTCAAACAATGCCGGGGCATTCTCCGTACCACAGCCGGAGGCAAATGATATACCAGAGGAGTTTACCATAAATGATATGGCAAATATAGTCGAGAAAGCATCCGATGACTCAGTAGTACTCACACCTACAGCCAACGGATTCTGCATGTACATCAAAAAAGAGGCAATACAATCCGTGGGATTCTTCGATGAAATATATGGAATGGGATATGGTGAAGAAAACGACTTCTGCATGAGACTATTACGTAAAGGATGGAAACATGTAATAGATCCATCAGTCTATATCTACCATAAAAGAAGCGTATCATTCAGCTCCAAGAAGGATGAACTCATAAGAAAACATTCACAGATACTAAGAATGAAATTCCCCGACTACAAACAACGTGTAAACGAATTCATCTCATCAACAAACTTCAAGAAGATACGAAGCGACATAGATGATGCCATAAATTCAACAACACCCGAGTCAAACCGTAAAAGAATACTTTACGCCATACACAATGGATCCGGAGGAGCACTTCACACCACCATGGATATCATGAAAAACGTCGATAAAGAAATGGACACATACCTCATAGTAACCGGTAAACGGGACATAGCACTATACAAGTACAACAGCCTAGGAAACAATGACTACCAGCACAAGGATGGAGACAAGGAATTCGTCAAATACCTGCAACTATTAAGAAAATGGCCAAAGGAATACATATATACTGCCATGAATACATCAATTGATGAGTTGCGGATGATATACTTCAACGTACTGGTAAACCTTAAGATAGACATTGTACATGTGATGCACCTGATTCACTCAAGCTTTGACTTGGTCGACTTAGCCAAGATGCTTGGACTGCCGGTAGTACTCTCATTCCATGACTTCTACTACATATGTCCATCACACAACCTCTTGGATGATGAAGGAAAATACTGTGCAGGCAAATGCAGTCCATACAACCCTGACTCACTAAACAATGGACAATGCAGCCTGGCTGCGGGACTTAACCTTCCAATACTCAAGACGTACAAGACAAAATGGCAGGAAAATGTATCACGGCTACTTGAAGATTGTGATGCCTTCCAGGCACCATCACAATGCGTATGTGACATGTACCGTGAGATATACCCACAACTAGCTGATAAGGACTTCAGATTCATAGAACATGGACGAGACCTCAAGACACCAGACACTATAGACGTAACTCCAATCAAAGACGATGAACCGGTACGAATACTATTTCCGGGACACATTGGACGAAGTAAGGGATATGAACTGATAAAGGCAATAAAACAGGAAGACACTGATGACCGCTTGGAATTCCACTACATGGGAAGTATCTACGGCTCAGAGGACCTTGAGGAATACGGCCAATATCATGGATTCTA
>MVJJ01000020.1 GCA_003266145.1 Methanosphaera sp. SHI613 | reverse complement strand
GGTATAGCAATGTCAACATTGCTTAATAGGTTTTCTGTATCACATAATGCTACTACAGGAATACCGTTTTGTCTTGCTTCAATAACTGCTTGTGAGTCTGATCTTGGATCGGTTACAACTAATACTTTTGGTTCTATGAATTTAGAATAATTTGGATTAGTTAATGTACCTGGTATGAATCTACCTGGGATTGTTTTTGTACCTGTTAATTCACCGAATTTTCTAACAGGTGCTTGTCCGTATTGTCTTGTGGACACTACAAGTATGTCATCTGGGTCATATTTTGATAATAATTTAGCAGCTACAATTATCTTATCGTTACTGCTTTTAACATCTAAAACATGAAGTCCATCTGCTCTTACTCTGTATATGTATTTTTCCATATCTTTGGTTTTTTGTTGAGTACCTATGTGTAAACCTGCTGCAAGGTACTTGTCTAAAGGTATTAATAATTCTGACATGTTTTTACCTCTTTTGTATATAATATTTTCCTTTTATTATGAGTATATGATTCAAAAATCAATTACAATCGCATTTGTAGGACATACATCCATACATGCTCTACATCCACAACAACTAGTTTCGAATTTGATGAGTAAATTTTCATTCTCTACATCGAATACTGTCTTTGGACATATGTCAAGGCATTCAAGACATCCATATCCTATACAATTATCATAATCGATATTGATGTTCATATAAACTCC
Source organism: Methanosphaera sp. SHI613 (assembly GCA_003266145.1). Classification (GTDB taxonomy): domain Archaea; phylum Methanobacteriota; class Methanobacteria; order Methanobacteriales; family Methanobacteriaceae; genus Methanosphaera. The sequence continues at coordinate 8,733 of MVJJ01000020.1, read as the reverse complement.
AATTATAATTCTGCCATTCTAGGATTTGATAATTCCTCTTCAATTCTGACTAATTCATTAAGTTTAGCGATTCTTTCTCCACCTGCAGCTCCAGTTTTTATTACTGGTGCTTGGAAAGCTACAGCTAAATGTGCTATTGTTTCATCAGTAGTTTCTCCGGATCTGTGTGAAACAACTGGTACATAGTTATTTGATTTTGCTAATTGAATAGTGTTGTATGTATCAGTTAAAGTACCTATCTGGTTAGGTTTGATAATAAGTGAGTTACCTGCATTAGCCTTAATACCTTCAGCCAGTATTCTAGCGTTTGTAACAAATAAGTCGTCTCCACATATTAAACAATCTTTACCGGATTTTTTGGTTAATTCAGCAAATGCTTCAAAATCGTTTTCTTGAATTGGATCTTCTACATAGAAGAATTTATATGTATCAACTAGGTCTGCGATGTAGTCTATTTGTTCTTCGATTGTTCTAGATACACCTTCTCTTTCATATACATATTTTTGTTCTTCTTCATTCCAGAATTCACTTGAAGCAACGTCTAAACCTGGTCTTACAAGTACTCCTGTTTCATCACTTACTTCTTCACAAGATGAGGTTTGTATTTCAAGAGCTTCTTCGTTGGTTAAATTAGGAGCCCATCCACCTTCGTCTCCTTTACCACCTGTAAATGTATCATCTTTTTCCTGTATTTTAGATTTGATTTTTCTGTGGACATTAATATTAGTAGTAATGGCTTCTGTTATATTGCTTGCTCCTACAGGGATAACTAGGAATTCCTGTATATCCGGTGCATTTTTACCTGCATGAGCTCCACCATTAATCATATTTCCTAATGGGAATGGAATAGATGTAGGCATTATTCCGCCTAAGAATTTATATAATGGGAGATTATAACTTGATGCCCCTGCTTTTGCAGTAGCCATTGATACGGCAACTGCTGTATTTCCACCAATTGTTGAAAAATTATCTGTACCATCAATTTCTTTTAGTACATTATCTATTTCTCTAAGGTCTTCTGCTTCCATTCCTATTATTTCAGATGAAATTAAATCTTCAACTTCATTGATTACTTGATCTACTCCACCTTCAGGGAATGATGTTACTTCGTTAATTCCTGTACTTGCTCCACTAGGTGCTGCTGCACGTCCAAATCCATTCCAAGTTAATACATCTGCTTCAACTGTTGGATTTCCTCTACTATCTATAATTTTTCTTAATCTTACGTCTTCAATTACACTATCCATAAAAAACACCTCTTTTTTAATGTAGAAATAGTTGTTCGATTAAAGGGCTATTTTTTTTTGTCCAAGTGTATAAATAAGAAAGTTTCTTTCTATACTCAGAATATACTACATTGGTTTTAATCATCTTCAATTACCACTGCATCTAATGGAAGCACACCTTCCTCATATTCACGTATAGCTATTTTAATTGAATCTTCATCTGCATCAAATTCGACTAATGGGGTAGCACCCATTGAAATCTGTAATGCACGTGAACCAATTAATCTAGCTTTTTCGAATCTTGTATCTTTTCTAGATTGCATTTCAATATCCTTTCCTGATAAAATTTATACTATTTTCCTACCAAAACTAAAATCCTCTGATATCTTAAAATAAGATATAGAAGAGGGAGTCCTAAATAGATAAACTATTATACTTAGCTCCTATATTTAGTTTGTAATATTCATTACCATACATCAACGTGTGATATGAACATCCTTCTACAACAATATTTATGAATTCCTAAATCGTCTAGAACATCTCCAGGATCTTCACCTTTTTCAGTTCTTTCCTTGAATTCATCATAACTTGCTGATATAACTTTTCCACATGAGAAACATCTTACGAGTAACATATAAGATTACCTGTAACTTTTTTGGTTTTTAGCTCTAGCTCCAGGTCCACCGTATTTTTTAGGTTCGGAACGACGTGGATCCCCAACTAACATTGTTCTGTCATATTGAACATATTTGTCTTTGAGTTTTACATCACCGGTATATTCTACTAAACCTTTAGCAATTACCATACGAGCAGCTTCTGCTTGTCCCATTACTCCTCCACCAACTACTCTTATGTTGATGTCTACAGCATCTGCAATGTCTCCTGCTAATTCTAATGGTTCTTGAATTTTTAATCTTGCTAATTCAGGGCTGTATAATTCTACTGGTTTACGGTTTACACGTACTCTACCAGTACCTTCTTTTACAGTACCTCTAGCAATTGCTGTTTTTCTTTTTCCACTAGTATGTACTACTTTACTCATATTTACACGACCATTAATTTATTTAAAATTTAGCACCTAATAATTTTGAAACTGTACCTAATTCCATACTTTTATGGATGTTTTTAGGTTGTGCTTTTTCAACAACTTCTACTTCTTGTCCTTCTAATTCTTTAGGAACTCCAACATTGACTTTTAAGTTTTTGTATGCTGCTCTTCCGTGTGCTTTTCTGTAAGGAATCATTCCTCTAACAGTTCTTCTGAAGATATCATCTGGTCTACGTGGGTATTTAGGACCTAAGTCTCTAGGGTTTGAAATACTTGCTCTATCTACTCTTTGTTTGTATCTTGCGTAGATAAAATCTTTATTACCAGATATGATTATTTTTTCAGCATTAATGATAGTGATTTCTTCTCCGTTTAAGAGTCTTTTACTAACTGTACTTGCAAGTCTACCTAGTACGAGTCCTTGAGCGTCTATTATAGTTACCATTATCATTCACCTATTTTAAGATTTTTACATTAGATCCTTTAGGATTTTCTGCCATTAATTCATCGATTGTTAAGCATTTTCCACCAGCAGCGGTAATTTTACTTACTGCTTCGTTTGAAAATTTGAATGCTGCTACAGTTATGCTTTTTGTTATTTGTCCTTCACCTAAAACTTTTGTAGGTACAAGTACTGTATCATCGTTTTCAGAATATTTTTCTATATGGTATACATTTACTTCTTTGGTTTTTCTATTAGCCTTTTTGAGCTCGTTAGCAACAGCTTTCCATATAGGAGCATCTTCTGCAGATGATTGTTTGGTGAGGGATTCAATTAAATTTAAAGTATTTGGGTTTGTTTTTGAAAGTTTCATTTTACTTATTCCTCCTCATTCATAACAAAATTTATGAGTTTATCTGCTTTTTCTGATAGGATATCACAAGCTATTGTGAGAATTTGTTCAGGTTCTAAAGATCCATCTGTTTCTAAATTGAAAACATATTTGCCCTCTACAAAATCAACCACTATTGCATTATCATCTTTTTCAGATAATCTTTGACATGTTCTGCATGTAGAACAGTTGAATTCATCTTTTGCTACAAGTGCATCATCCTCAATCTGAAGTACACCCCTAGGACATTCTTCAACATATGTTTCTAAATCATTACATTTATCATTGTCAATTTCAATCTTTGGATAGTATCTGTAACCACAAGTGGTAGTTGCTTGCCATTTTGCATGTTCAGATCCTAGACCTAATTCTGCTATAGCTTCTAGTTCTACTTCTTCGTTTTCCTGAAGTTTTACTATTGGTATTGTATCATAAACTGGTTGTACAGCTGGGTCGTCAGATTTTAGATCTTTTGAATATACTATTTTAGGACCTTTCTCTTTTAATAAAAAAGACACTTTACAACTAGAACATCCTGAATCACAGTCACATTCTGAAGGCATTACATATGATTCTAAATCAGTTGTTAAAGGTATTAATCCAAGTCTATGTGCTAATACTTCATCAAACATTTTAGCATCATTTTTGAATATGTTAACATCTTCAATTGCAAGTGTAGGAATTTCCACAAGACATATTCTTCTAATTGTATTTATAAATGTATCATCTACACCTTCTACTATAAATACAGCTTTTTCATTATCCTTTTCTACAATTTCTATATTCATGCTATGACCCTTTTTTTAAAATACTTATACTCTTCTACCTCTTTTACCACCAGGTCTACCAGTACCATCGTGAGGTATAGGAGTTACATCTTCAATTTTACCAATTTTAATACCAGCTCTTGCTAATGCTCTTATTGTTGCTTGAGCACCAGGTCCAGGTGTTCTAGGACCATTTCCTCCAGAAGCTCGTACTTTTATGTGAAGTCCAGCAATTCCTTTTTCTTTAATATCATCTGCAACACGGTTAGCTGCTTCCATAGCAGCAAATGGTGATGATTCTTGTCTGTCTGATCTTACTACTTTACCACCAGACCATTGTGTAATTGTTTCAGCACCAGTAATGTCAGTTACAGTTATAATAGTATTGTTAAAAGATGAGTAAACGTGAGCTACACCCCATTTCTCTTTTTCTGCCATATTATCACCTAATTAATTATATCTTTCTACATTCTAGGTTTATTCTTCTACTTCTTCAACTGATTCTTCAGTTTTTTCTTCACTACTTACTTCTTTAGCAACAGGTGAACCTGGGTAGAAACCTATATTTTCTTCATCTGCTTTGTCAACAATGTGTCCTGGTGCATTAATTTTTTTACCGTTTAAGGTAATGTGACCATGTACAACAAATTGTCTTGCTTCGTTAGCAGTGCTACTTAAACCTCTTTTGTGTACTAAACTTTGTAATCTTCTTCTTAAAACATCTTCAACGTTTAAGTCTAATACTTCTTCTAGTTTAGCATTAGGTGATAAAATACCTGTTCTTACAAGATGGTTTAATAATTGTTCTGATTCAACTTTTGCTTCTTCTGGATCCATACCTAATAGAATACGAGCATCTCTTCGGTATCTTTTTACTTTAGAGTCTGCTTTCCAGATTTCTTTTTTATTTTTTAATCCGTATTTACTTGCTAATCTGTTTTCTTCTTTAATACGGTCTGCATTCCATGGATGTGATGGAGTGTCATATTGTTTTCGTGGTTTTTTTGGATGTCCCATAATCAACTCTCCTTAATATTTTAATTATTTTATTTTGTTTATCCTCTTGATCTGCTTACACCGACAGATGAGCCATGTCTAAATGTAGATTTAGTTCTTTGACCACGTACTGGAAGACCAACTTCGTGTCTTTTACCTTTGTAACTTCTAATCTTTTTCATTCTGTTTAAGTCATCACGTAATGTCATGTTTAAATCAGATTCGATTAAATGTTTAGTTTCACCAGTTTCATAATCGATTCTTCTGTTTAATAACCATTCAGGAATTCCAAATTCTTGAGGGTTTTCAAGAACTTCTTCGATTTTGTTAACTGAATCTTCATCAATGTAACCTATTTGTTGGTCTTGATCTAAATCGAGAACTTTACATATTGCAAGTGCAAATGCCTTTCCGATTCCTCTGATTTCAGTTAAAGCTGTAACTATTGTACTGTTTCCGTCAACGTCTTTACGAGTTATACGAACCATATGTTTAAATTCTTGTTCAGCCATATAAATTCTCCATTTTTGAATTTTAAATTTTAATATAAAAAACTAGATTATTCTAATGTGTTTTGAAGTAATTTCTATTATTGCCATAACGAGTTATAACAAAATAATAGGAAAAATAAGCTTTGAATTATTATAATCATTTTTAGAATCTTAAAAATTATTATTTAATATATTTAAATCGTATTCTGAATAATCTAGTAAAAACAATAACCTGTTTTAGTTTGATGATTTAAAATAATAAATAATTGTTCAAAAAAAGTAATTTTTTTTAAATGAAATTATTTTTTTTAAGATATTTCTAAAAGATAATTATAAGCGCCGAGACTGGGATTTGAACCCAGGAGGGCCGATGCCCACAAGATTTCCAGTCTTGCGCCTTACCAAGCTAGACTATCTCGGCATTTATTAAATGCTATTATCTTTTATGTAAATAATAATATCTACATTCTTAATATAATTCTCCAAATACTATTAACCATAGAATTTAGAGAGAAATATCACTACTATAATTTCATGAAAATTTTTACATAGCCAAAGCTAATCTATGCAAAAATACGACATTATTCCATTTATAAAAATAACATCTAAATATTAGACCTCGCCCATCAACTCGCAGGTTAACAGGTTCTACAGTTAATAAAAAAATCTTATGTATTTGTTTGAAGAATAATATATTAAAAAAAATATTTTTTATTATTTTTTTCCTATGTTATTACTTCCACATCTTAGGATATGTTTTAGGTAGTATAAAAACTTTTTGGATTTTGACCACAAATTTTGTACTGGTTGATGATATTTCATCGGCCGAATACAATGCTTCACCTATTGCCAACAATTCATCTTTAAGTGTCATCAAGCAAATTGTATTATTTTTATTGATGTCTTTATTTAACTTTACAATACCACTGCTTGCAAGATTTGCACCATGACATATAGCGTCAACGGCGGAGTCCTTAACATAAATCTTCTTTAAGTCCTTGGTAACATATTCCATTGGATGAATCAAATCCCGTAGTATATGTTCATCACCACAGTTCTTATAGAAATAATACGCATCGGTAACATCCTGTAACGTAGTCAATGAATCATTTTCAGTAAATACTCCACTGACAGTACGTCTAAGTTCTGCCATATGCGCTCCGCATCCAAGTACTTCACCTATGTCATGACAGTATTTACGTATATACGTACCGCTTTCACATTTTACCCTGAAAAGTACATCCTGATTGTTTTCAATCTCAAGTATTTCAACTTCATATATGCTGCGTACTCTAAGTTGTCTTTTAACAGCTGACTTTACAGGCGGCATTTGATAAATTTTACCCGTAAATTCATTGAATACACTTATTATATCTTCTACCGGTGTCGGCTTATGGATACGCATAAGACAAACATACTCCTTAGGAAGAAGTAACAGTAATGACAATGCACGTGTTGCCTGATTTAACGCTACAGGGAGTACTCCTGTAACCTTTGGATCAAGTGTTCCACCGTGACCGGTCTTATCAACTTCCATGATATTCTTAACCCATAGGTCAACTTCATGTGATGTTGGTCCTGCCGGCTTATCAATATTGAAGATACCCTTATTGATATGCTCGGTTATGCTTCTTTCTTCGGGCCTGCAGCCATAATCGTAATCAGTTTCGGATTCACAGTTATATTCATAGTCATTCATCAGATAATCATATCCTACATTTAATACTATATAATATATGTAATTGTAAAGTATTATATATTTGCATTAGTCAGTATCTGTTGATTACGAGGTTGTTTTCTTTAGTTGTATGTTGTGTTAATTTTTTTGTTCAGTTATTAAACTATAGAAGAAAAGAGTAGAGATGAAAAATAAATGGTAGACTATTATAAGAGAAAATAATCCACTATTATTATGGTGTTTATGTTGTTATTGTTAGTTGATTCCAGTAGTAATTGTAGTTTTTTTGTGAATTTTCTATTTATTGTGTGGGGTGGTTGATTTTGTCAGGGCTTTTTTTTAGTTTATTATGTATGGATATACGCCGTATGTTTCATATTCTTTTTTTAACCATCTTGCGAGTAGTTTTTCTTTTATGGTGTATAAGTTATTTTCTATAGTTATTAGGTCTAATTTTTGTAGTTTTTTGAGTGAATTGCTTAGTGAACCTGTTGTGACTCCCATGTTATTTGCTATTTCTTTTCTTTTTAGGGGTTTATCGAGTAATGAGATGAAAATGTCTTTTTCTTTCTTTGATAGTTTATTCCAGAGGTTGATTAAATGGAAGATTATGCTTGTGATGTTTTTGTCAAAGTTTTCTATTATCATTTTTTCGTTTAGTTGTACATTTTTTGGTAAAAGTGTTCCGAAGATGTTGATGTATGCCGGTATTCCTGAGGTACATTTATAAAATCGTTCAAAAGCTTCTTCTGTTAGTATTAAGTCATTGGCATTTTTGTTTAGATAGTTTTTTGTTGTTTCTTTGGTGAATGGATCTAGTTGTATGTTTATCATTCTACCTCCGAATGCTCCGTTTTGTGATGATATTTGTGGGATTAGTTCGTCTTGTAAGCTCATTGAACCGGAGAAAACATAAGCTATGTGGTTGTGTTTTTGTGTATAACTTCTCAGTATCCATAGGAATGATTCTAAGTATTCGTTTAATTCTTTTATTACTTGGATTTCATCGATTATTATTATGATTCCTTTTATTGTGTCTTTGTAGTCGTTGTATATTTCATTGGGTAAGTTGAATATGAAGTCTTTTAGATTTTCGAAGTTTTTTTCTGAGGATATTATGGGAAGGGGTAGTATATCTATTTTTTTAATGTCTTTTATGTGAAAGTCGTTGGTTTTGAAGTATTTTTTCAGTCGGTAGTCAAAGTTTACCAGGTTTTTTTTCTTACATTCATTTATTGTTTCTTTATAGTAATATTCGAGTAGGCCTGTAGGGTTCATATTGTTTTTTTGATAGCATTCTGCTCGTGAAAAGTCCATGTATATTATTAGGTATTCGTTTTCCATGTCTTTTTTGATTTTGTTTAGAAATACTGTTTTTCCTACATTTCTAATACCGGTTACAAGTAGTGATGGTGCATTGCCATTTGCTGTTAAGTTAAGCAATGCTTTGATATTTGATATTTCTTCTGTTCGGTTATAAAATTCGCTGTCGTTTAATTCTTTGTTGTTTACCCATGCAAGATTACTCATTTGTCACACCAAAAATAATTCATTATGTATGGTAATATGTATTATTGATTATAATATATAAATTTTTTATTAATATCAGTAATATGTATTGCTAATAATAATATATAAAACATGTATTAATAAATAAAATATGTATTAATAAATAAAATATGTATTTATAAATA